>NZ_JBHVWZ010000046.1:0-58758 GCF_042881985.1 Streptomyces sp. NPDC058246
GCCCCGTAGCCCGGGGGCGGCTCCGGAGAGTGAGGCCGCCGCCCGGCGCGGGCGGCGATGGCGGCGCGGGGGGCGCTGGCGGCCGACGGTGGCGCCGGGCGGCGCTGGCGGCCGACGGTGGCGCCGGGCGGCGCTGGCGGCCGACGGTGGCGCCCGGGTGGGCACACCGCAGGTCACGCTGGTCGGAATACGTCGTGGGCCCCCAGCCTCCCGGCCTCCCGGCATCCCCGGCCTGCCGGCCTGCCGGCCTCCCTGGCCTCCCCGGCCCCCATGCCTCCCCGGCCCCCCGGGCCTCCGGCTGCCGGTCGCGGGCGCGCGTCGGCGGAGGGTGAGACGCCGAGCCGTGCCCAAGGCCTCTGCCAGGTCCGATGCGGCACTACCTCCTCGGCCTGCCGCCGGGGCGGACGCGACCTCCTCGGCGTGCTGTCGGGGGGTGTCACGTGCGCGGCCTGCTGCCGCGGCGGGCATGGCCTCCTCGGCGGACATGGCCTCCCCGGCCTGCTGCCGAGGCGGGCACCACCGCCTCCGTCGACTGCCGAGGCGGGCACCACCGCCTCCGTCGACCGCCGAGGCGGGCACCACCGCCTCCGTCGACTGCCGGGGTCCGCGCACCCACACCCACCCACCCCACCCAACCTCCCACCCGTCACCCTCCGTTCCCGCCCCTTCTCCCCACCCCTGCCGCGCCTCCGTCGGCCCCCCGAACCGCGGTCATTTTCAGCCCGGCCCCCGACTCGCTCGACCGGCCACATCACGTTCGGCAGATCGACCGCGCGCACGCGACCTGCACACTCTCGCCCGCGCACGCGAACCGCACCCCCGGGCACGCCACCACTCAGGCAAGGCGCGTCAGATCAATTCCTGGCCGAATCATTGACGCGCCCGAAAGCCCTCCATGCCCCGCGTCAGCAAGCGCTTACTTGAAACGATTCATGCGGTGAGTGACGATGCGGCGGGGAGCCTCCGGCTGTGCTGTGGGGAACAACAGGAGTGCCGAGAGGCGGAACGGTCCTCAAGGCGGCCGGAGCTTCGCCGGCCACGCTGGGGGCGGGCGGCGGGAGTGGTGGCGCCGGAGACGGGACGGTCGGAAGAGGTACCCGAAGGCCAAGGGGAAGACGGACTTCCGGGATTACGTAGCCTTTTGGGGGAAGTTCCAGACGCAGGCCGGCGGCGGAAATCCGCCGGATGTATTCCAGAACGCCTTCGGATTTCTTCGGAAGTACGACAAGAGGGGCGTACTGCCGACCCTCAAGTCTCAGATAGACGCGGGAATCTGATCCTGGGCAACTTCCGCTCGTGAGTCGAGAAGGTCGGACAGGTCGACGGAAAGCAGCTCGACATTCCGGTCGGATCCAACACCATGTCACTTGTCATTGACGAGAGGGTGTTTGAGAAGGCGGGCGTCAAGCCGAAGCAGGGCTGGACCCGGGACGAGTATTTCGCCGCGCTCAAGAAGATCCACGCCACCCAGCAGGTGGCAGGCGACACCGGCTACTTCAGCATCATGTACCTGTACGACCTCTCGTCCGGCAGAACGGCAAGGCGTTCTTCACCGAGGACGGACCGGGGTTCGACGAGGCCGATCTGACGGAGCGGTGGACGGACGGCTGCAACCGCGTCAAGGCGGGCGTCATCACCGACCCCGATCGGGTCGAGCAGGACAAGCCCAAGTCCTCCCTCTCGCCGGGGCACGCCGCCTTTGAGTTCTCCTGGGACCACTTCACCGTCCGTTACGCGGCGGAGGGCGACAAAAGCTACGGCCTCGCGCCGATCCCGACGACGGACGGCGAGCAGACCGGCCAGTACCTCACACCGCTGTACGGCCTCGCCGCCGTCGAGAACCTGGTGCTGCTCGGCGACAAGGTGCCCTGGGCGACAAGTGTCCTTGGTATAGGGAGGTCGAGGGCGGACTAGTCCATCCTCCCCAGCACCTCCCGCACCCGCCGCGCGTCGCGGATCCGCTGTTCGTACGTCGCACCCACGGCGAGCAGCACCAGTCCGGCGAGTGCGGGAGGCACCCAGCGAGGGAGCGCGTCGACCACCTGGACGAGGTAGGGGGCGAGTTCGTGCAGCGCGTCCAGCGCGAGCACCGTGCCGCCCAGCACGAGCGGCGCCCGGAGCCGGTGCCGGGCGCCCACCAGGGTGACCAGGAGCGCCGCCGCGCCGAGCAGCAGCGGGCGCAGCCAGTGCGTGTCGCCCCACGCCGCGAACAGACTCGGCACGAGCGTGACGACCAGCCCCGGGCCGTACGCCGTCCAGGAGGACGCCCGCGGGTCCTTGCGGCGCCTGACCGCGCCCACGACCAGCGCCGGGACGGTCACCGGAAGGGTGTACGCCTCGGGCGATCCAGCCCCCCAGGCCGCCAGCCGGACCCAGGCGGCCAGCACGAACAGGGCCGCGGCCGCGTAGCCGATGGACCGCCGGTCCTCCCGTACGGCCGTGCCCGCGGCGATCACTCCACAGAGGGACAGGACCAGGGCCAGCATCGGCGGATCGGCGACCGTGAGCCCGATGGCGAGCAGACCGGCGACGGCTCCCGTCGCCTCCACCGGCACCGTGACGGACGCGTCGCTCAGGCGCGCCGCGAGGAGGGCCGCGCCGACCGGCACCACCAGGACGAGCAGCGCGGT
Organism: Streptomyces sp. NPDC058246; assembly: GCF_042881985.1. Lineage (NCBI taxonomy): Bacteria > Bacillati > Actinomycetota > Actinomycetes > Kitasatosporales > Streptomycetaceae > Streptomyces > Streptomyces sp. NPDC058246. Next base: position 2,631 of record NZ_JBHVWZ010000046.1, read on the forward strand.
CTGCTGCGGCGGCCAGCCGAGGGACGCTCCCACGGCGCAGGCCAGGGCCGTGGCGTACGCGAGGGAGGCGGGCGCCGCGACCGCGCCGAGGCCCGGCCGCCGGGCGGCGGCCGCGAACAGGAGGGCCAGCGCGGCCAGGACGGTGAGGGTCGCACCTTCGGATGTCAGCGAGAGGAACGCGAGGCCGACGGAGGTGAGCAGGGCCAGCAGGAGCGGGGGCGTCCGGGGGAGTGACGGGAGTGCGCACGCCAGGGCGGCCACCGTCGTGAGCCCCTGCACCAACAGCCCCACCCAGTAGGGAAGTTCGAGAGCCGCCGGGAGGACGAGCGCCGTGGCCCAGGTCAGCGCCAGTGCGCCGGTCAGGGCCTGCGGACGCCATTCCGCGCCGCGGACCGCGACCACCAGGACCCCGGCGACGAGCAGCAGGACGAACGGTGCCGTCGCCGAGTGCGGGGGCCAGGGCACGTCGATCGTCACCGCGTCCCGTGCGGTCGCCGGGGCACCGGACCAGACCTTCTCCGTCCAGCCGACCGGCCCCAGCAGGGCGACGCCGACGGCAGGCAGCGTCCACACCACCGCGATGGCCTGAACGGAGCCGGAGGCCCAGGCGAGCCCGCGCCGCAGCGGCTCGGGGAACCCCGTCCGCAGGACGCCCAACAGGGCGACACCGCACACCAGACAGCCCGGAACCGTCCAGTCGTCGGGCAGCGACGAGCGCAGGATGCCGCCGAGTCCGGCGACCGTCAGCAGACCGCCCGCCAGCGCCAAGCCGGTGGCGAGGTGCGGCTTCAGGACGTGGGTGCGGCCGGCCGCGGCGAAGCCGATCGCGGCGGCGAGGAGGAGGAGCGCCGCCGCACGGGCGGCGGCGCTCGGGCCGGAGGCGCTCGGGCCGGAGGCGGTCCAGGACAGCCAACCGGCGGCAAAGGAGCCCCAGCCGCCCATGCCGTACGCGCCGACGGCGGCGACCACACGTACGGACTTCACGGGGAGCCGGAGCGCGAGGGCCGTGTCGAACGCGGCCGTCACCAGCAGCGCGGCCGTGATGGTGGGGGCGCCGGCGCCGGCCGCCGCCGCCCAGAGGAGCAGCGGGAGCTGGGCCGCGGCCACGGCGGCGGGCAGGGGCAGCCGCAGGCCAGTGGTGGTGGCGGGGCCGAGGAGCCCGCCCAGCGCGAGCCCGTAAGCAGCCCACACGCCGGCCAGCGCGGCCGACGCCATCGCCGCGTACCCGAGGCCGTCGCTGTTTGGCAGCGCCACCTCGTACAGCGCGTACACATCGAGCACGGTCAGGGCGAGGCCCAGTCCCGCCACCGACTCGGCGGTCGAGCGCAGCCCGCGCCGGATGAGGAGCACCGGCGCGCCGAGCGCGGCCCACGTCACCGCGCCGAGGACCAGTGCCCGTCCGGCGATGCCCAGATGGCCCCAGCTGACGACCGTGAACGCGACGGCGGCCACGGTCAGCAGGATGCCGCCGAGCAGAAGGAGCACGTTCTGGACGCCGGGCGCCGTGGTCTCGGGCCGGCGAGCGGGGGCGGCCGGGGTGGCCCGGGGCGCGTGCGGCACGGGGGCCGCCGGCCGCAGGGCGGCGACCAGCCAGGCGCGGCGGGCCAGCAACACGGTCCGGCGCGCGTCGAGTTGCCGCAGCTCGGTGTCGAGGATCCGCAACTCCTCGGCCGGGGGCGGAATGTGGGTCATGCCTCGGAGTGTGGTCCCGGTCACGTTCGCCGGCATGAGTGCGCGTACTCACCGCGTACTCAGATCTGCGGCGGACGGGGTAGGCGCAGCCCCGGCACTCGGCCCCCACACTGGGTGCATGGACTGGAGTCACTACCGCTTCCGCAGCCTGTGGTCCCTTCCGGCGCCGCCGGCCGACGTGTACGTCGCCCTGGAACAGGCCGAGAACTACCCCCGCTGGTGGCCGCAGGTCCGCGAGGTGAACCCGATCGACGACACGAGCGGCCTCATCCGCGTCCGCTCGGTGCTGCCGTACGACATGACCTTCACCGCGCGCGAAGTGCGCCGCGACCGGGCGGCCGGGGTGCTGGAGATCGCGATGAGCGGCGACATGGACGGCTGGGCGCGCTGGACCCTCACCTCCGACGGGCCCCTCACCCGGGCCCGGTACGACCAGGAGGTGAAGGTGACCAAGCCCCTGCTGCGGCGGCTCGCGGTCCCGGGACGACCGGTCTTCCGCGCCAACCACGCGCTGATGATGCGCGCGGGACAGCGCGGACTGGCGGCTTACCTCGAAGCGGTTTGAACCACACCCGCCGGGACCTGTATTGTTCAGTCCGTTCCCGGGCGATTAGCTCAGTGGGAGAGCGCTTCGTTCACACCGAAGAGGTCACTGGTTCGAACCCAGTATCGCCCACCCGGAGAAGGCCGGTCCGTCACAGACGGACCGGTTTTTCTGTGTACGCGGCCGCAGGCGGGGGCGTGCTCAGGCCGCCGCCGGCAGCTCCGGACGCAGCGGCCACGCCGGATCCACCGCCTCCTCCGAGCCGCTGCGGGCGAACCACGCCTGCAGGCCGCGTGCCTGTGCCGCGTGCCACACCGCCTGGAGCGTGTGCAACTCGGCAGGCGAGAGCCGCTCCAGCCGGGTCGCGAAACGGCGTCCCACCGCCCGTACGACCTCCATCGCGGCCAGCGCGTCGGCCGCGGCGTCGTGCGCGCCCTCCAGCACCACGTCGTAGTGCGCGCACAGATCGGTGAGGGTGCGGCGGCCCTTGCGGTAGCGGTCCAGATGCTTGTCCAGGACCCGTGGATCGAGCACGCGCAACGGCGTCGACTCGAACCACCGGTCGAGCGAGGAAGCGCGATGGCGTCGCAACTCCCGGTCCAGGAGCGTCAGATCGAAGGGCGCGTTCATCACCACGAGCGGGCGGCCCGCCGCGGCGTGTTCGCCCAGCTCCCGGGCTATCTCCTCCATCACCGGCGACGGCCAGCGGCCGTTGCGCTGCAGATGTTCCTCCGTGAGCCCGTGCACCGCCGTCGCCCCCGCGGGCACCGGCACTCCCGGGTTCACCAGCCATCGGGTCACCCGCGGACGGGAACCCGGGGCGTCCTGGACGACGACGGCGGCCGACACGATCCGGTCGGTCTCGACGTCCACGCCCGTGGTCTCCGTGTCGAACGCGGCCAAAGGGCCTTCGTACCAGCACGTCATACGTACACAACTCCTCGTTCACCCACGGCAGCTGACGCACCGTCTTCTGCCCGTTTGGTGATACCCGGGCTGTTTGCGCCGTACGCAGGGAGGAGACAACAGGGGTACGGGTCTTTGCAGTTCAGCGACCCGTCGCGGGGATTCACTTGGCTTGGAAGGCTGTTGGACTCATGGCACTCGCGCAGCCCGAACGGGGTGGGCTGCTGCCCCAGCGGACGGCACCTCATCGCGGCACACTCGCCACCACGGCATGCATGGAGACGCTCCAGGTGGGCTATCTCCACGCCGTCGCGGCCGCCGCGGGCTGCTCGCTGTCCCAGCCCTTTCCCGACAACGGCATCGACTGGCACGTCAGCCACAGCGCCCCCGGGCACACGGTCGACGACGAAGTCACCATCAAGGTGCAGCTCAAGTGCACGTACCAGATCCCGCCGAACCCGCCCGGGCCCGCCTTCTCCTTCACGCTCGACAACGAGCACCTGGCGAAGCTCGCCCGCACCCCGGTCTCGGTGCACAAGATCCTGGTCGTGATGCTCGTGCCCCGGTCCCAGGACGACTGGCTGCGCGCCAGCCACGACCGCCTCGACCTGCGGCACTGCTGCTACTGGACCAACCTCGCCGGACACGCCATCACCGGCCGGCGCAGGACCACCGTCCGCATACCGACGGCCCGGATCTTCGACGACCGGGCACTCTGCGAGATCATGACGCGGGTCGGGACGGGAGGCAGACCATGACGCACCGCCCGATGGACGAAGCCCTCCGGCCGGTCAGACCACACCCGGCCGACGCTTTGTGGAACGAGCCGCCCGAGCCCGGCCAGGTCGACCCCGCCGTGCTCAGCGCCCTGCTGCACCGGCACGGCTGGCAGCGCCGCGGCGGCGCGCCGGGACGGTACGGCCGGTGGACCCCACCCGGGCCCGGTGGCGGCGGCACCAGCCTGCTGGTGCCGGAGAGCCGGGCCTTTCCCGACAGCGACGACCTGCTCGGCGAGGCGCTCGTCGCGCTCTCCCGCAGCGGCTCGCCCTCCGCGCGCGACGTACTGGTCGCGCTCGCCGTGCCCAGCGACGAGATCCGCTGGTGGCGGGACGTCCCGACCGGGCCGGTGGGCGCCGCGCCCTGGACCGTCGAGGAGCAGCTGCGCGGCGCCGCCCGCCAGATGCTGCTCGCGGGCGCGCTGGCCACGCGCGCGCGTGCGGGCTACTACGGCGCCCGGCACCGCAGGTCCGCCACCGCCTCCCTGGAGAACGTCCTGGTCGGTGCCGAACCTGGCGGACGCCGGCTGACCGCCTTCGTGCCCGTCGCCACCGGACGGCCGCTCGCGGTACGACTGCACCAGGCCCTGTACGCCGCCCGCGAGGCCATCGACTACCAGCGGGCCACCGGCGGTATGGACGCCTTCGACGCGGCCGTCGAGGCGGGCGTCAGTCACGAGCTCATGGAAGCCCTGGTGGCTCTGGTCCGCGGCACCGAGGGCGCCCGGATCGCCGTCGAGTGGGCGCCCGCCGCCGGCGTCCCCGAAGGCGGCGCGACACCCGCCGAGCCCGTCGAGTTCTCGCCCGGTGACCTGCCCGTGCTGCGCGAGGCCGGGGCCCGCTATCTGCGCGAGGAGCCCTCCGTGCCGGTGCGTCTCACCGGCGCCGTGGTCCGGCTGCGCAGGTCGGGGCCGCGCGGCGAAGGCACTGTACGGCTGCGGGTCATCGCGGGCGCCGAGGTCCCGCACGTCCGGATGACCCTCGACGAGGAGGCGTACCGGATAGCGGGCCATGCCCATCTGGTCGGGCTGCCGGTTCGGGTGCACGGGCGGCTGGAGAGCCGCGGCGGCTTCCGCAGGCTCACGGACGCCTCCGGGGTCGTACCCGTGCAGGTGGACGAGGCCGAGCGGGACCGGCTGATGAAGTCCCTCCAGGAGAACCTGGACTTCTTCGAGGAGGCGTGCAGCGGGGACTGACGGATTCCGGGTCGGTGACCGGAACCGTTTCGCGGAGGGGACCCCGGGCTCGGTACGATCCCTTCTATTGCGTGCGTGAGACGAAGACGCGCACGTCCCCTTCAGGCAGGAGAGTCCGGTGTCAGACGTCCGTGTGATCATCCAACGCGATTCCGAGCGGGAAGAGCGCGTGGTGACGACGGGCACAACGGCCGCCGACCTCTTCGCCGACCAGCGCACCATCGTCGCGGCCCGCGTGGGCGGCGAGCTCAAGGACCTCGCGTACCAGGTGAAGGACGGCGAGGAGGTCGAGCCCGTCGAGATCTCCTCCGAGGACGGTCTGGGCATCCTGCGCCACTCCACCGCGCACGTCATGGCCCAGGCCGTGCAGGAGCTCTTCCCCGAGGCCAAGCTGGGCATCGGCCCGCCGGTCAAGGACGGCTTCTACTACGACTTCGATGTGGCCGAGCCGTTCACGCCCGAGGACATCAAGCGCATCGAGAAGAAGATGCAGGAGATCCAGAAGCGCGGACAGAAGTTCGCGCGCCGGATCACCACGGACGAGGACGCCCGGGTCGAGCTGGCCGACGAGCCCTACAAGCTGGAGCTCATCGGCCTCAAGGGCAACGCCGCGCAGGCCGCCGAGGGCGCCGACGCCGAGGTCGGCGGCGGCGAGCTGACGATCTACGACAACCTCGACGCCAAGACCGGCGAGCTGTGCTGGAAGGACCTCTGCCGCGGTCCCCACCTGCCCACCACCCGGAACATCCCGGCGTTCAAGCTGATGCGCTCGGCCGCCGCCTACTGGCGCGGCAGTGAGAAGAACCCGCAGCTCCAGCGCATCTACGGCACCGCCTGGCCGTCCAAGGACGAGCTGAAGGCGTACCTGGACTTCCTCGTCGAGGCCGAGAAGCGCGACCACCGCAAGCTCGGCGCCGAGCTGGACCTCTTCTCCATCCCGGAGGAGCTGGGCTCCGGTCTCGCGGTCTTCCACCCCAAGGGCGGCATCGTCCGCCGCGAGATGGAGACCTACTCGCGCAAGCGCCACGAGGACGCGGCCTACGAGTTCGTCAATACCCCGCACATCTCGAAGGAACAGCTCTTCGTGACGTCCGGGCACCTCCCGAACTACGCCGACGCGATGTTCCCGCCGCTGGAGTTCGACGGGCAGAACTACCGCCTCAAGGCGATGAACTGCCCCATGCACAACCTGATCTTCAAGGCACGCGGCCGCTCCTACCGCGAACTGCCCCTGCGGCTCTTCGAGTTCGGCACGGTGTACCGCTACGAGAAGTCGGGCGTCGTGCACGGCCTGACCCGCGCCCGCGGCTTCACACAGGACGACTCGCACATCTACTGCACCAAAGACCAGATGGCGAGCGAGCTGGACTCGCTGCTCACCTTCGTCCTGGACCTGCTGCGCGACTACGGCCTGAACGACTTCGAGCTGGAGCTGTCCACCCGCGACGACTCCCCGAAGTTCATCGGTGAGGACGCGGAGTGGGAGGAGGCCACCGACGCGCTGCGCCAGGCGGCCGAGAAGCAGGGCCTGCCGCTGGTCCCCGACCCGGGCGGCGCCGCGTACTACGGTCCGAAGATCTCCGTCCAGGCCAAGGACGCCATCGGCCGCTCCTGGCAGATGTCCACCATCCAGGTCGACTTCCAGCAGCCCAAGCGGTTCAACCTGGAGTACACGGCCGCGGACGGCTCCAAGCAGCAGCCGGTCATGATCCACCGTGCGCTGTTCGGCTCGATCGAGCGGTTCTTCGCCGTGCTCCTCGAGCACTACGCGGGCGCGTTCCCGGCGTGGCTGGCGCCCGTGCAGGCCATCGGCATCCCGATCGGCGACGCGCACGTGCCCTACCTCGCGGAGTTCGCCAAGAAGGCGAAGGCGGCCGGTCTGCGCGTCGAGGTCGACGCGTCCTCGGACCGGATGCAGAAGAAGATCCGCAACGCCCAGAAGCAGAAGGTGCCCTTCATGGTCATCGCGGGCGACGAGGACATGACGGCCGGTGCCGTCTCCTTCCGCTACCGCGACGGCTCGCAGGAGAACGGCATCCCGGTCGACGAGGCGATCGCCAAGATCGTGAAGATCGTCGAGGAGCGGGCGCAGGTCTGACCGGCGTGTGAAAACCCCCGGGAAGCTCAGCTCCCCGGGGGCTTCGCGTCGCCTTCACGCGCGAACACCTGCAACAACCACGACGAGAACGACCCCGTCACCGCGCCCAGCAGCGCCAGCCCGCATGCCATCAGCCCCACCGCGATCGTGCGCCCCCAGGGCGTCACCGGGGCGACATCCCCGTATCCCACCGTCGAGAGCGTGGCGCAGGTCCACCAGACCGCGTCCCCGAAGGTACGGATCGTCGCGCTCGGTGCCCCGTGCTCCTGCTGGTAGACGGCGAGGGCGCCGGAGAAGCCGAGCAGCAGCGTCGACAGACCGGCGTAGAAGATCACCCGCGCCTGCAGGGCGAGGCGAGGCTGCCCGTGCCGGCGCTGCACGGACTCGTAGAACTTGACGATGCGCAGCGGGCGCAGCAGGGGCAGGAGCAGCACCAGCGTGTCCACCCAGTGCGACCGTACGAAGCGTCGGCCCTGTCCGCTCAGCCGCCAGCGCATCCCGTAGTCGACGGCGAACACCGCCCAGGCGGCCAGCAGCACCACGAGGCAGATGTACCGCCCGACGGCGGTCAGACCGTGGGCCAGCACCTCGACCGCGTACGCGGTGAGGAAGAGCAGCGACGCGAGGGTGAGCGGTACCTCGGTGCGCCGCTCCCAGCGGGCCTGGGGGCTGTCGTCGTCCATCGCCCCAGCTTGGCCGCAGGCCCTTGGGGAGGGCACCCGCCGACACGCCGCGAACGGGCGAAGCAATATGCTGCACATCATGACGAGTGAGCCCGAGCAGCAGATCGGAGTGGGAACGCAGGACGCGTTCCAGCGCTTGTGGACGCCCCACCGGATGGCCTACATCCAGGGCGAGAACAAGCCCACCGGCCCGGGGGCCGACGACGGCTGTCCCTTCTGCTCGATCCCGGCCAAGTCCGACGAGGACGGGCTGATCGTGAGGCGCGGCGAGCAGGTGTACGCCGTGCTCAACCTCTACCCGTACAACGGCGGACACCTCATGGTCGTGCCCTACCGGCACGTCGCCGACTACACGGACCTCACGGACCCGGAGACCGCCGAGCTCGCCGAGCTGACCAAGCAGGCCATGACCGCGCTGCGCACCGCCTCGGGCGCGCACGGCTTCAACATCGGCATGAACCAGGGCACGGTGGCGGGCGCCGGCATCGCCGCCCATCTGCACCAGCACATCGTCCCCCGCTGGGGCGGCGACACGAACTTCATGCCGGTCGTCGGCCACACCAAGGTCCTGCCCCAGCTCCTGGGGGACACCCGCAAGATGCTGGCCGAGGCCTGGCCGACGGCCGCCTAGCGCCGCCGCGAGGGCGGGTCGACCGCGCGGTCGACCCGCCCTCGCAGGCGCTACGCGTCGTAGAGGTCCGCCTTCCGCGGCATCGGGTCCTGGACGGCCGTGCTGAGGAAGGCCGAGCGGTTGCCGAACTTCTCGGTGTCGACCCCGTTCTCCTTCAGCACCCTGATCGCCGCCGCGTGCACCACGCGCAGCACGGGCGTCGCGGCCCGCAGCGCGTCGTCCGCCATGAACCGGTGCCGCCACGGCTTGTCGGCCCAGGCGTGCCGCAGCCCGAAGGGCTCGGGCAGCGTCAGGGTCCCGCCCAGCCAGTTGAGCAGCGGCGGGTAACGGGTGAAGGGAGCGCGCGCGGCGAGCCGTACGACCTCGTCCGTGGTGACCAGCGGCAGGCTCACCTTGCGGGTCTCCCAGAACTTGACCGCCTTCGCGACCTCCTTGGTCGGCGCCTCCGGCTTCGTCGTGAACAGCGGGTTCACCGGCCCCAGCGCGTGCCCGGTGACCTCGATGCGCAGCGTCTCGTGCAGCACGGTCACGGTGATCAGCATGGTGATGATCAACTGGCCGTCCCAGAGCGTCCATTGGACCCCCAGATAGTGACGGTCCCCGCTGCCGAACTGCTGCTTGTTGCAGATGTCCTGTATCGCATGGGTCTTGACCGTGTACGCGTCCACGTCCGTGCCCTCCGGCCGGGACACCGCCTTCGCGTTCTCGCCGATCGGCGTGACGACCCAGTGCTTTATCGAAGGGGCCGGGAAACCACCGGTGTTGAGCGGACCGCGCTCCAGCATCCGCAGCTGGTCGTGGATGGACCGAATGACGTCCCAGCTGCGGAACGGGTGGATCTCCTTGTCCGCGTCGCGCGGGATCAGGTCCTCGGCGAGCTGCCAGCTGCCCCACCGGGTGCCCATGCCGAGTATGCCCTTGGGGCCGGCGTAGAAGACCGAGTTGGACTGCTGCTCCGCGGTGAGCCGGGCGAGGGCCTGCCGCAGCCGCTCCGCCGCCGTCTCACCGGGACTGCCCGGCACGGCCTCGGGGATCTTGGCGCCGATGCCGCCACCGGACAGCAGGCTGTCCCAGCGGTCGCGCAGGTCCTTGGCCGTGCGCTCGCAGATCTGCTTGGCCCACAGCCAGCCGACCACCGGCAGCACGATCGACGCACGCGCGTACCAGGCCCAGAAGCCGGTGAACGGCATCTTGATCAGGAAGAGCACGGCGAGGGCACCGAAGGCGACCAGGAGCGTGGTCGCGAGGGCGGAGGCGCGCTTGTCCTCGCGCTTGGCGATCTGCGTGCGGATCTGGAAGATCAGCAGCCAGACCAGCAGGCCGGGCAGGAAGAGCAGCCCGCACAGGACCATCACGGCGGACAGCCAGTTGTCCCGCTCCCTGCGGATGTTGTTCGCCGCCAGGCAGTGCTCCACCACGACCTGCGGCTCGGTGCCGAAGGACTGGATGAGCGGCTTGCGGCCCGCGCCCAGCATGCGGTCCGTCACGGCTCTCGCGAAGGCCTCGCCCAGGTTCGGCGCGAACAGCTTGATCCTTCCGGCCTTGACGGTGGACTTGTGCCATTCGTTGTCGGCCTTGAGGATCTCCTCGACCCCGTTGTCCCGGTACGCCGCCGAGGCCAGGGCGAAGCTCGCCGCCGTCTGACCCGCGGAGCCCGAGAGCGGCACCTGCGCCCCGGGAGTGAAATCGAAACCGTCGAATGCCACTTCCGCCCCCATCGCCGCCGCTCCCGCACCTGCGGCTTTCCCGACTTCCCTGCCCCGCACACCTGTTGATCAGGTCATCGTCTTGATCAGGTTCTCAGAGTATCGGCCGCGACCGACATTCGTCGGCGGACGACCGAAGCCGTCCGCCGACGAGTGAGGCGCCGAACCCTCAGGCCTCCTGGGCCTGTTCGCGAATCCTTTCGGCGATCTGCGGCGGCATCGGCTCGTGCCGCGCGTACGTGCGGCTGAAGCGCGCGGTGCCGTGCGAGAGGGAGCGCAGATCGACGGCGTACCGCCCGATCTCGATCTCCGGGACCTCGGCGCGTACGAGGGTGCGCCCGCCGCCCGCCTGCTCGGTGCCGACGACCCGGCCGCGCCGCCCCGACAGGTCGCTCATCACGGCGCCCACGTAGTCGTCGCCGACCAGCACCGTCACCTCCGCCACCGGCTCCAGGAGATGGATCCTGGCGTCGGCGGCCGCCTCGCGCAGGGCGAGCGCGCCCGCCGTCTGGAACGCCGCGTCGGAGGAGTCCACCGAGTGCGCCTTGCCGTCGAGCAGCGTGATCCGTACGTCGATGAGCGGATGGCCCGCGGCCACGCCCTTGGCGGCCTGTGCGCGTACGCCCTTCTCGACGGACGGGATGAACTGTCGCGGTACGGCGCCGCCGACGACCTTGTCGACGAACTCGATGCCGGACCCGTTCGGCAGCGGCTCGACCTCGATCTCGCAGATCGCGAACTGGCCGTGCCCGCCGGACTGCTTCACATGGCGCCCGCGCCCGGCGGACCTGCCCGCGAACGTCTCCCGCAGGGAGACCTTGTACGGGATCACGTCGACCTGGACGCCGTAGCGGTTGCGCAGCCGTTCCAGGGCGACGTCCGCGTGGGCCTCGCCCAGGCACCACAGGACGACCTGGTGGGTGTTCTGGTTCTGCTCCAGGCGCATGGTGGGGTCCTCGGCGACCAGCCGGCCGAGGCCCTGCGAGAGCTTGTCCTCGTCGGCCTTGCTGTGCGCCTGGATGGCCAGCGGCAGCAGCGGGTCGGGCATCTGCCACGGCTCCATGAGCAGCGGGTCGTCCTTGGCCGAGAGGGTGTCCCCGGTCTCGGCGCGGTTCAGCTTCGCCACGCACGCCAGGTCACCCGCGATGCAGTGCGTGAGGGCGCGCTGCTGCTTGCCGAACGGCGCGGACAGGGCGCCGACGCGCTCGTCGACGTCGTGGTCCTCGTGGCCTCGGTCGGTCAGCCCGTGCCCGGAGACGTGCACCGTCGCGTCGGGGCGCAGGGTGCCGGAGAAGACGCGTACCAGCGAGACCCGGCCCACGTACGGGTCGGACGCGGTCTTCACGACCTCCGCGAGCAGCGGCCCGTCCGGGTCGCACGCCCGCACCTCGCGCGCCGCGCCGTCCGGCGTGGTCACCGTGGGCGCCGCGCGTTCCAGCGGGGTCGGGAAGCCGCCCGTGATCAGCTCCAGGAGCTCGACCGTGCCCAGCCCCTGCCGGGCGCCCTCCGCGGCCGGAGCGGCGGCCAGCACCGGGAAGAAGGTCCCGCGCGCCACGGCTCGCTCCAGGTCGTCGACGAGGGTCTTCAGGTCGATCTCCGCTCCGCCGAGATAGCGGTCCATCAGGGTCTCGTCCTCGCTCTCGGCGATGATCCCCTCGATCAGCCGGTTGCGGGCCTCCTCGATGAGCGGCAGCTGCTCGGGTCCCGGCTCCGCCTCCTTGCGCTCGCCGGAGGAGTAGTCGAACAGCTGCTGCGACAGCAGCCCGATCAGGCCCGTCACGGGCGCGTGCCCGTCGGGACCCTCCTCGCCGTGCAGCGGCAGGTACAGGGGCAGTACGGCGTCGGGGTCGTCGCCGCCGAAGGCCTCCGCGCAGATCCGCGTCATCTCGTCGAAGTCCGCCCGGGCGGCTTCGAGGTGGGTGACGACGATGGCCCGCGGCATGCCGACGGCCGCGCACTCCTCCCACACCATCCGGGTCGAGCCGTCCACCCCGTCCGAGGCCGAGACGACGAAAAGGGCCGCGTCCGCCGCTCGCAGACCGGCCCTGAGTTCCCCGACGAAGTCGGCGTATCCGGGGGTGTCCAGAATGTTGATCTTGTATCCGTCCCAGTCGACGGGTACCAGGGAGAGCTGCACCGAGCGCTGCTGCCGGTGTTCGATCTCGTCGTAGTCGGAGACGGTGCCGCCGTCCTCCACGCGGCCCGCCCGGTTCACCGCTCCCGCTGTCAGTGCGAGAGCTTCCACCAAAGTCGTCTTGCCCGATCCGCTGTGGCCGACCAGCACCACATTCCGTACGGACGCGGGGTGGTCGGCCGCCGTAGCCCTGCCGGCGGCTCCGGGGTGTGCGTTCGCCTTGTCGCCCATGGCCTTGCCTCCCGTGCACGGTGAGGTCACTGTGGGCGCGGGCAGGCGGATCCGCGTGCGGTGCGGCTCCGATGACGCCCGCGGTGTCTTCGAGCTTTGCACTCCCGTCACGGTGCGTCCATACGGCGGACGCGATCGCGCCCCGACGCCGACGCGGGGCGGCTGGGACACGGGGTGCGGGTGCCCGACCGTCGCACACGCGCGCGCGTGACTACGATGGGCCAGCCGGTGGCCAGCAGGGGCCGCGCGGCCACACCGACCCTCGGGAAGGCCATGCTGAACAAGTACGCGCGTGCATTCTTCACGCGTGTCCTCACACCGTTCGCCGCGTTTCTCATCCGCCGGGGGGTAAGCCCCGACACGGTCACCCTCCTGGGCACGGCCGGAGTGGTGGCGGGCGCGCTGGTCTTCTACCCCCGGGGAGAGTTCTTCTGGGGCACGATCGTCATCACGCTCTTCGTGTTCTCGGACCTCGTCGACGGCAACATGGCGCGCCAGCTCGGCCGCTCCAGCCGCTGGGGAGCGTTCCTCGACTCGACGCTCGACCGGGTCGCCGACGGCGCGATCTTCGGCGGCTTCGCGCTCTGGTACGCGGGCAACGGCGACAACAACGCGCTGTGCGCCGTCTCGATCTTCTGCCTGGCCAGCGGCCAGGTGGTCTCGTACACCAAGGCCCGTGGTGAATCGATCGGCCTGCCGGTCGCGGTCAACGGTCTGGTCGAGCGCGCCGAGCGCCTGGTGATCTCACTGGTCGCGGCCGGCCTGGCGGGTCTGCACAAGTTCGGGGTCCCCGGCATCCAGGTGCTGCTGCCCGTCGCGCTGTGGATCGTCGCCGTCGGCAGCCTCGTCACGCTCATCCAGCGCGTCGTGACGGTGCGCAGGGAGTCCGCCGAGGCGGACGCCGCGGCCGCGGCCCCCAACAGTGAGGCGACGTCGTGACCAGCCTCCAGGACAGGCTCGTGGACGGGGCGTACGCGCTCGGCTGGAGCACCGTCAAGAAGCTCCCCGAGCCCGTCGCCGTGCGGCTGGGCCGGACGATCGCCGACCTCGCCTGGAAGAAGCGCGGCAAGGGCGTCCAGCGGCTGGAGAGCAACTACGCGCGCGTGGTCCCCGACGCGACCCCGGAGCGGCTCGCCGAGCTCTCCAGGGCCGGCATGCGCTCGTACCTGCGCTACTGGATGGAGTCCTTCCGGCTGCCCGAGTGGAGCGAGGAGCGCGTGAAGACGGGCTTCGAGGCGAAGGACATCCACTACCTGACCGACGCGCTCGCCTCCGACAAGGGCGTGATCCTGGCCCTCCCGCACATGGGTAACTGGGACCTCGCGGGCGCCTGGGTCACCACGAAGCTCCGCACACCGTTCACGACGGTCGCCGAGCGCCTCAAGCCGGAATCGCTGTACGACCGTTTCGTCGCCTACCGCGAGGGCCTCGGTATGGAGGTCCTGCCGCACAGCGGCGGCACCGCCTTCGGCATGCTGGCCCGGCGGCTGCGCGACGGCGGACTCATCTGCCTGGTCGCCGAGCGCGACCTGTCCGCGTCCGGCGTCGAGGTGAAGTTCTTCGGCGAGGCGACCCGGATGCCCGCGGGACCGGCCCTGCTGGCCCAGCAGACCGGCGCCCTGCTCCTGCCGGTCACGCTCTGGTACGACGACTCGCCCGTGATGAAGGGCCGCGTGTATCCCCCCGTCGAGGTCCCCGAGACAGGTACCCGGGCCGAGAAGACGTCTGTCATGACACAGGCGCTGGCCGACGCCTTCGCCACGGGTATCGCCGACCATCCGGAGGACTGGCACATGTTGCAGCGCTTGTGGCTCAAGGACCTCGACCCGGGGAAGGATCCGGACAGGACCGGGAAGGGCTCCGGGAGCGCGGAGAAGGATCCCGAGAAGGGGACCCCGTGAGGATCGGCATCGTCTGCCCGTACTCCTGGGACGTGCCGGGCGGCGTCCAGTTCCACATCCGCGACCTGGCCGAACACCTCATCCGCCTCGGACACGAGGTGTCCGTCCTCGCCCCCGCGGACGACGAGACACCCCTGCCGCCGTACGTCGTCTCGGCGGGCCGCGCGGTCCCGGTGCCCTACAACGGCTCGGTGGCGCGCCTGAACTTCGGCTTCCTGTCGGCGGCCCGGGTGCGGCGCTGGCTGCACGACGGCACCTTCGACGTGATCCACATCCACGAACCGGCCTCGCCGTCGCTCGGCCTGCTCGCCTGCTGGGCCGCGCAGGGGCCCATCGTCGCCACCTTCCACACCTCGAACCCGCGTTCGCGGGCGATGGTGGCCGCCTACTCGATCCTTCAGGCGGCCCTGGAGAAGATCAGCGCGCGGATCGCGGTGAGCGAGTACGCGCGCCGCACCCTGGTGGAACACCTGGGCGGCGACGCGGTAGTCATCCCGAACGGCGTCGACGTCGACTTCTTCGCCCGTGCCAAGCCCAAGGCCGAGTGGCAGGGCGACACCCTCGGCTTCGTGGGCCGCATCGACGAGCCCCGCAAGGGCCTGCCCGTCCTCATGAAGGCCCTCCCGAAGATCCTCGCCGAGCGGCCCCAGACCAGGCTTCTGGTCGCGGGGCGTGGCGACGAGGAGGAGGCGGTCGAGTCGCTGCCCGCCGAGATGCGCTCGCGCGTCGAGTTCCTCGGCATGATCAGCGACGAGGACAAGGCCCGCTTCCTGCGCAGCGTCGATGTGTACGTGGCGCCCAACACCGGCGGCGAGAGCTTCGGCATCATCCTGGTGGAAGCCATGTCCGCGGGGGCGCCGGTGCTCGCCTCCGACCTCGACGCGTTCGCCCAGGTCCTCGATCAGGGCGCGGCCGGCGAGCTGTTCGCCAACGAGGACGCGGACGCGCTCGCCGCCTCCGCGCTGCGGCTCCTCGGCGACCCGGCGAGGCGGGCCGAACTGCGCGAGCGCGGCAGCAGCCATGTGCGGCGGTTCGACTGGTCGACGGTCGGGGCGGACATCCTGTCCGTGTACGAGACGGTGACGGACGGGGCGGCCGCGGTGGCCGCCGACGAACGGACCGGACTGAGGGCGCGGTTCGGGCTGGCGCGCGACTGAACGTGCCGGACACGTCGGGCTGGCGTGTCGTGCTGCCTCCCCGCGCGCGGGGAGGTCGGTTCGCTTTTCCAACGGGCCGTACCCGGCGGACTGCTGGCCGTACCCGGCGATCCGCTGTGCGTACGCGGTCGCCCACTGTGCGTACACGGTCCGCTGTGCGTAGCCGGTCCGCCGTGCCTACTCGGTTCACTGTGCGTCCCCGGTCCGCGGCGGGGCGAGGATCTCTGTGCCGCCCCCGCCGCTGCCGCGTCCCGTCCGGCAACCGCTACCGGGTCGCCGTCCCCTCCAGGAACACGCCGGACTCCTCGGCCGGACGCGGCGGCTTCCGCTGAGGCTTGCGCTGCGGGTCCGCTGCGCCCGGGACCGCGCGGAGCGGTGACCGCACCCGGGTAGCCTTGCCGCCCGTGACCGCAACCCTCATCTGGATCCTCGTCGGCCTCGTCGCGATCGGCCTCTACCTGAGCTGGACCGCCGGGCGGCTGGACCGGCTGCACGCGCGCATCGACGCCGCCCGCGCCGCCCTCGACGCGCAGCTGCTGCGCCGTGCCTCCGTGGCCCAGGAGCTGGCCACGTCCGGGGTCCTCGATCCGGCCGCCTCGATCGTGCTGTACGAGGCGGCGCACGCGGCCCGGCAGGCCGAGGAGGAGCAGCGGGAGGTCGCCGAGAGCGAGTTGAGCCAGGCGTTGCGGGCCGTGTTCGGAGAGGTGCAGCAGGTCGAGGCGGTACGGGCGGCGCCCGGGGGCGAGGAGGCGGCGGGGGAGCTGGCGCAGGCGGTGCGGCGGGTGCCGATGGCTCGGCGCTTCCACAATGACGCCGTACGGGCCGCGCGGGCCCTTCGCCGTCACCGCAAGGTCCGCTGGTTCCGCCTCGCAGGCCACGCGCCGTTCCCGATGGCTTTCGAGATGGACGACGAGCCGCCGGTGGCACTGGCGGACCGCCCGACGAGCTGAGCCGGGGCTTTGGTCGCCCCCTCCGCCCCCTACCTGTCCCGAACCGGAGGCCCTCGGACCCCCGCTGTTCAGAGGCTTCTCGGACGCCGGAGGGACTGCACCTTCGCCGGCCGGAGCGAAAAAAATCCACCGGCTCACCATTGGCCCTTGCTGTGGCCTGCTCCCTTCACGTTTCCTCGGTGCTGCACAAACCCTCTTTCACCGAGTGAGGTCAACCCGTGTCCAGCACGCTCTCCAACCCCGCCCAGACCCCCGAGATCGGCACCGCCCGCGTCAAGCGCGGCATGGCCGAGCAGCTCAAGGGCGGCGTGATCATGGACGTCGTCACCCCCGAGCAGGCGAAGATCGCCGAGGACGCGGGCGCCGTCGCCGTCATGGCCCTGGAGCGGGTCCCGGCCGACATCCGCAAGGACGGCGGAGTGGCCAGGATGTCCGACCCGGACATGATCGAGGGCATCATCGACGCCGTCTCGATCCCCGTCATGGCCAAGTCGCGCATCGGCCACTTCGTCGAGGCCCAGGTCCTCCAGTCCCTCGGCGTCGACTACATCGACGAGTCCGAGGTGCTCACCCCGGCCGACGAGGTCAACCACTCCGACAAGTGGGCGTTCACCACCCCCTTCGTCTGTGGTGCCACCAACCTCGGTGAGGCCCTGCGCCGCATCGCCGAGGGCGCCGCGATGATCCGTTCCAAGGGCGAGGCCGGCACCGGCAACGTCGTCGAGGCGGTCCGCCACCTGCGCCAGATCAAGAACGAGATCGCCCGCCTGCGCGGCTACGACAACAACGAGCTGTACGCCGCCGCCAAGGAGCTGCGCGCTCCGTACGAGATCGTCAAGGAGGTCGCCGAGCTGGGCAAGCTCCCGGTCGTGCTGTTCTCCGCCGGCGGTGTGGCGACCCCCGCCGACGCCGCGCTGATGCGCCAGCTCGGTGCCGAGGGCGTCTTCGTCGGCTCCGGCATCTTCAAGTCGGGCGACCCGGCCAAGCGCGCCGCCGCCATCGTGAAGGCCACCACCTTCTACGACGACCCCAAGATCATCGCGGACGCGTCCCGCAACCTGGGCGAGGCCATGGTCGGCATCAACTGCGACACCCTCCCCGAGGCCGAGCGCTACGCCAACCGCGGCTGGTAAGGCACACCACCCATGAACACCCCCGTCATAGGCGTCCTGGCACTCCAGGGCGACGTGCGGGAGCACCTCATCGCTCTGGCCGCGGCTGACGCCGTGGCCAGGCCGGTGCGGCGCCCCGAGGAGCTCGCCGAGGTGGATGGCCTGGTCATCCCCGGTGGCGAGTCCACCACCATCTCCAAGCTGGCCGTCCTCTTCGGCCTGATGGAACCCCTCCGCGCGCGCGTGCGGGACGGCATGCCCGTCTACGGCACCTGCGCGGGCATGATCATGCTCGCCGACAAGATCCTCGACCCTCGCTCGGGCCAGGAGACGATCGGCGGCATCGACATGATCGTGCGCCGCAACGCCTTCGGACGGCAGAACGAGTCCTTCGAGGCGTCGGTCGACGTCAACGGCGTCCAGGGCGATCCTGTAGAGGGCGTCTTCATCCGCGCCCCCTGGGTCGAGTCCGTGGGTGCCGAGGCCGAGGTGCTCGCCGAGCACGAGGGCCACATCGTCGCCGTACGTCAGGGCAACGCGCTCGCCACGTCGTTCCACCCGGAACTGACCGGCGACCACCGTGTGCACGGCCTGTTCGTCGACATGGTGCGCGCGAACCGGACACCGGAGTCCTTGTAGGATCTGGGGGTCCCCTCAGGCTCTCAAAGTCTGGGGGAGTTCGTACCGGATGGGTTACGCGAAGGAGACAGGCAGATGTCCGGCCACTCTAAATGGGCCACGACGAAGCACAAGAAGGCCGTGATCGACGCCAAGCGCGGCAAGCTCTTCGCGAAGATGATCAAGAACATCGAGGTCGCGGCCCGCACGGGTGGCGCCGACCCGGCCGGCAACCCCACGCTGTTCGACGCCATCCAGAAGGCCAAGAAGAGCTCGGTCCCGAACAAGAACATCGACTCCGCGGTCAAGCGTGGCGCCGGTCTCGAGGCCGGTGGCGCCGACTACGAGACGATCATGTACGAGGGTTACGGCCCCAACGGCGTCGCGGTACTCATCGAGTGTCTGACCGACAACCGCAACCGCGCCGCCTCGGACGTCCGCGTCGCCATGACGCGCAACGGCGGCAACATGGCCGACCCGGGCTCCGTCTCGTACCTCTTCAACCGCAAGGGCGTCGTGATCGTCCCCAAGGGCGAGCTGTCCGAGGACGACGTCCTGGGTGCCGTGCTCGACGCGGGCGCGGAAGAGGTCAACGACCTCGGTGAGTCCTTCGAGGTCATCTCCGAGGCCACCGACCTGGTCGCGGTGCGCACCGCGCTCCAGGACGCCGGCATCGACTACGACTCCGCCGACGCCAACTTCGTCCCGACCATGCAGGTCGAGCTGGACGAGGAGGGCGCCCGGAAGATCTTCAAGCTGATCGACGCCCTCGAGGACAGCGACGACGTGCAGAACGTCTTCGCCAACTTCGACGTGAGCGACGACGTCATGGCGAAGGTCGACGCGTAGCGCTGCCGCTTGTGCGGAGATTTCGCCGGGCCGGTGGGGACACATCCCACCGGCCCGCCGTCGTTGTCGGTGGCAGCGGCTAGCCTGGCGACGACAGATGATGATCGCCGTCCACGGACCGCGACCATCGACCGAGGAATCACGACGGCGACCAGCCACCTCCGCGAGGGCGGCGGCGGCTCAGCCGCAAAGGGGGGGACAGGGGTGCGGGTACTGGGCGTTGACCCCGGGTTGACCCGGTGCGGTGTCGGTGTGGTCGAAGGAGTCGCGGGCCGGCCCCTGACCATGCGCGGCGTCGGCGTCGTACGCACCCCCGCGGACGCCGAGTTGGGCCTGCGCCTCGTCGCCATCGAGCAGGGCATCGAGCAATGGCTCGACGAACACGAGCCCGAATTCGTCGCCGTGGAGCGGGTGTTCAGCCAGCACAACGTCCGTACGGTGATGGGCACCGCCCAGGCCAGCGCCGTGGCCATGCTCTGCGCGGCCCGGCGTGGCATCCCCGTCGCCCTGCACACCCCGAGCGAGGTCAAGGCCGCCGTCACCGGCAGCGGACGCGCGGACAAGGCGCAGGTGGGCGCGATGGTCACCCGGCTGCTTCGGCTGGACGCGCCCCCCAGGCCCGCCGACGCGGCGGACGCCCTCGCCCTCGCCATCTGCCACATCTGGCGCGCCCCCGCCCAGAACCGGCTCCAGCAGGCCGTCGCCCAGAACCGGCTCCAGCAGGCCGTCGCGCAGAACCGGCTCCAGCAGGCCGCCGCGCAGAACCGGCTCCCGCAGGCCGCCGCGCAGAACCAAGTCCAGCAGGCCGCCGCCCCCCACGCGTCGAAACCCGCATCGCCCCACGTTTCGAAAGGCCGTACCGCATGATCGCCTTCGTCAGCGGCCCGGTCGCCGCCCTCGCCCCCGACTCCGCGGTGGTCGAGGTCGGCGGCATCGGCCTCGCCGTCCAGTGCACGCCCAACACGCTCTCCGGGCTCCGCATGGGACAGCAGACCAAGCTCGCCACCTCCCTCGTCGTCCGCGAGGACTCGCTGACCCTGTACGGCTTCGCGGACGACGACGAGCGGCAGACGTTCGAGCTGCTCCAGACCGCGAGCGGTGTCGGCCCGCGCCTCGCGCAGGCGATGCTCGCCGTGCACACGCCCGACGCCCTGCGCCGCGCGGTGTCGACGGGCGACGAAAAGACGCTGACCGCCGTCCCCGGTATCGGCAAGAAGGGCGCTCAGAAGCTCCTCCTGGAGCTCAGGGACCGCCTCGGCGAACCCCTCGGCACCACAGGCCCGGCCATCGGCACGGCGGTCAGCACCGGCTGGCGCGACCAGCTGCACGCCGCGCTCATCGGCCTCGGATACGCGACACGCGAGGCCGACGAAGCGGTCTCCGCGGTCGCCCCGCAGGCCGAGGCCGCCGAGGGCACGCCCCCGGTCGGCCAGCTCCTCAAGGCCGCTCTGCAGACCCTGAACCGAGCCCGCTGAACCGCCGGCCGCCCGACCACCCCACCGCGAGGCCCACGTAATGCTGCATCTTCCCGGGGGACAACCCCCGGACCCCCGGCAGGACGACGTCCCCGGCATGCCCCTGCGAGGTGAACTTCAGTGAACTGGGACGACACGACCGACGAGAGCGCCGCCGAGCGGCTCGTCGGCCCCGCGCCGGAGCGGCTGGTGGGCTCTGTCGCCGACCGCGAGGACCAGGCCGTC
The DNA here is from genome assembly GCF_042881985.1 of Streptomyces sp. NPDC058246. NCBI lineage: Bacteria > Bacillati > Actinomycetota > Actinomycetes > Kitasatosporales > Streptomycetaceae > Streptomyces > Streptomyces sp. NPDC058246. Next base: position 23,515 of record NZ_JBHVWZ010000046.1, read on the forward strand.
GAGGCCGCCCTGCGTCCCAAGGACCTGGACGAGTTCATCGGCCAGGAGAAGGTCCGCGAGCAGCTCGACCTGGTCCTGCGTGCCGCTCGCGCCCGTGGCGCGACCGCCGACCATGTGCTGCTCTCCGGTGCCCCCGGCCTCGGCAAGACCACCCTCTCGATGATCATCGCCGCCGAGATGGGCGCCCCGATCCGCATCACCAGCGGCCCCGCCATCCAGCACGCCGGAGACCTCGCCGCGATCCTCTCCTCCCTCCAGGAGGGAGAGGTGCTCTTCCTCGACGAGATCCACCGCATGTCCCGGCCCGCCGAGGAGATGCTCTACATGGCGATGGAGGACTTCCGCGTCGACGTCATCGTCGGCAAGGGTCCCGGCGCCACCGCCATCCCGCTGGAACTGCCCCCGTTCACCCTGGTCGGTGCGACCACGCGCGCGGGCCTGCTGCCGCCCCCGCTGCGCGACCGCTTCGGCTTCACCGCGCACATGGAGTTCTACGAACCCGCCGAGCTGGAGCGCGTCATCCACCGCTCCGCCCATCTGCTCGACGTCGAGATCGGCTCCGAGGGCGCCGCCGAGATCGCCGGCCGCTCCCGCGGCACGCCCCGTATCGCCAACCGCCTGCTGCGCCGCGTGCGCGACTACGCGCAGGTCAAGGCCGACGGCATCATCACCCGCGAGATCGCGGCGGCCGCCCTGAAGGTCTACGAGGTCGACGCCCGCGGCCTCGACCGCCTCGACCGCGGGGTCCTCGAAGCCCTGCTCAAGCTCTTCGGCGGCGGCCCGGTCGGCCTGTCCACGCTCGCGGTCGCGGTGGGCGAGGAGCGTGAGACCGTGGAAGAAGTCGCCGAGCCCTTCCTCGTACGAGAAGGTCTGCTCGCCCGTACGCCCCGTGGCCGGGTGGCGACACCTGCGGCATGGGCACATCTCGGCCTCACCCCGCCCCACCAGTCAACCGGTGGAAACGGACAACAGGACCTGTTCGGGGCGTGACGACGGGCTTCCGCCCGTCCGAGCGGAGAGGAGAGTGGGGGAGGGTAGGTGCGCAGCAGGAACCCCGGTGCCATGCTGAGCGTTGTTCCTTCAGCGCGGACTCGCTTAGACTCCGCCGATGCCGCCCTTGTGGGTGGCGCACACACCCCCATCCAGCAGGCCGCTCAGCATCGCGGTCGAAGAAGGAAGTTCCGACCCGTGAGTCTCGTGACCCTCCTCCCGTTCATCGTGCTCATCGGGGCCATGTTCCTGATGACCCGCTCGGCCAAGCGCAAGCAGACGCAGGCCGCGCAGATGCGTAACGAAATGCAGCCCGGCGCCGGCGTACGCACGATCGGGGGCATGTACGCGACGGTGAAGGAGGTCAATGAGGACACGGTCCTCCTTGACGCTGCCCCGGGCGTAGACCTGCTCTTCGCGAAGAACTCGATCGGTGCCGTCCTGACCGACGACGAGTACAACCGCATCGTCCATGGCATCGAGCACGACCTGAAGGCCGACGGCACCGTCGTGCCGGACGACGCCTCCTCCCTCACCGAGACCGACGAGCCCGCCGCCGACGCTTCTTCCGACGCCTCCGACGACAAGCCCATCGACCTCGGCAAGAAGGACGTGGCGGACGAGCCGTCCGACGCGCCCGCCGAGGCGAAGGCCGACGAGGTCGACGAAGCAGAGCCGAAGAAGACCGACGGCGAGTCCGAGGCGAAGTAGTCACGACCCGGGAGCACGGCGCGACCCGCTCGCGCCCCGTGCGTCCCGGGGCGTGCTGTTCTCGCACGGAATCCCGACACCATGTCATGGCCGCCCGCCCGCTGACCCGGCGCAGGGCGGCCCGAGAGGGAGTACGAGAAGGTGGCAGCACCGAAGAAGGGCCGGAGCGCGAGCGCCCAGAGCAGGCCGGGGCGCTCACTGGCCCTCATCCTGATCGCCATCGCGGCGCTCACCGGGGGAATGTTCGTCTCCGGGCACCCCACCCCGCGTCTCGGCATCGACCTCGCCGGCGGCACGAGCATCACGCTCACGGCGAAGAACGAGCCGGGCCAGCCCAACGCGATCAACAAGACCAACATGAACACCGCGGTCGACATCATGAACCGCCGTGTCAATGGTCTCGGCGTCTCCGAGGCCGAGGTGCAGACCCAGGGATCCGACAACATCATTGTCAACATCCCCAAGGGCACGAACTCCAAGCAGGCCCGGGAGCAGGTCGGCACCACCGCCAAGCTCTACTTCCGTCCGGTCCTGACCACCGAGCTCTCCGGGGCCGACAAGTCGGCCAGCCCCTCGCCGAGCGCCTCCAGCAGCTCCTCCAGCAAGGCCACGGACAAGACGGGCTCGTCCTCCTCCCCGTCGAGCTCCTCCTCCCCGTCGGCCACCGCCACCTCCCAGGGCCGCGCGGTCACCGACGCACTGAAGGCCGACTCCACGCCGTCGGCGAGCAGCTCCGCGAGCTCCACGCCCTCCTCCAGCGCCTCGCCGTCCGCCAGCAGCAGCGTGGACCCCGCGACCGCCAAGCTCGAGGCCGAGTACACCGCGCTCGACTGCACCGACAAGGCCGCCCGCGCCAAGGCCGGCGACGGCGCCAAGCCCACCGACCCCACGGTGGCCTGCGGCCAGAACTCCTCCGGCCAGTGGCAGAAGTACGTCCTGGGCCCGGCCGAGGTGTCCGGCACGGACATCAAGAGGGCTGCGGCCGTCTACGACACGCAGAGCGCCGCGGGCTGGAAGGTCACCATGGACTTCACGTCCAGTGGCTCCAAGAAGTTCGCCACCATCACCGGCAAGCTCGCGAAGAACCAGTCGCCGCAGAACCAGTTCGCCATCGTCCTCGACGGAGAGGTCGTCTCCGACCCGTTCGTCAACCAGGCGCTGACCGGCGGCAACGCGGAGATCTCCGGCAGCTTCAGCCAGACCGAGGCCCAGGACCTGGCCAACATGCTGAAGTACGGCGCCCTGCCGCTCACCTTCAAGGAGTCGAGTGTCACCACGGTGACCGCCGCCCTCGGTGGTGAGCAGCTGCACGCCGGTCTGATCGCGGGCGCGATCGGCCTCGGCCTGGTCGTCATCTACCTGGTGGTCTACTACCGGGGCCTGTCGCTCATCGCCATCGCCTCGCTGATGGTCTCCGCCATCCTCACGTACGTGATCATGGCCTTGCTCGGCCCCACCATCGGCTTCGCGCTGAACCTGCCGGCCGTCTGTGGCGCGATCGTCGCGATCGGTATCACAGCGGACTCGTTCATCGTGTTCTTCGAACGCATCCGGGACGAGATCCGCGAGGGCCGCTCTCTGCGGCCCGCCGTCGAGCGTGCCTGGCCGCGGGCCCGGCGCACCATCCTGGTCTCCGACTTCGTGTCGTTCCTCGCCGCCGCGGTGCTCTTCATCGTCACCGTCGGCAAGGTCCAGGGCTTCGCGTTCACGCTCGGTCTGACCACGGTGCTCGACGTGGTCGTCGTCTTCTTCTTCACCAAGCCGCTGATGACGATCCTCGCCCGCAAGAAGTTCTTCGCGAGCGGCCACAGCTGGTCCGGCCTCGACCCGAAGCGACTGGGCGCCAAGCCACCGCTGCGCCGCACCCGTCGCCCCTCCGCCCCCGTCGACACGAAGGAGGCGTGAGATGTCGAAGCTCGGCACCCTCGGCGCCCGGCTCCACCGCGGTGAGATCGGCTACGACTTCGTCGGCAAGCGCAAGATCTGGTACGGCATCTCGATCCTGATCACCATCACGGCCATCCTCGGCCTGACGGTGCGCGGCCTGAACATGGGCATCGAGTTCCAGGGCGGCGCCGTCTTCACCACCGAGAAGACCAGCGTCTCGGTCACTCAGGCGGAGAAGGACGCGCAGGTTGCGTCCGGCCATGACGCGATCGTCCAGAAGCTCGGCAACGGCGGCCTGCGCATCCAGATCGCGGGCATCGACACCGACAAGTCGGACCAGATCAAAGAGCAGCTCGCCAAGGATCTGAGCGTCGACGCGGAGAAGATCAACGCCGACCTGGTCGGCCCCAGCTGGGGTGACCAGATCGCCAACAAGGCCTGGGAAGGCCTGGCGATCTTCATGGTCCTCGTGGTGATCTACCTGGCGATCGCCTTCGAGTGGCGCATGGCCCTGGCCGCACTCGTCGCCCTGATCCACGACATCACCATCACGGTCGGCATCTACGCCCTGGTCGGCTTCGAGGTCACCCCCGGCACCGTGATCGGTCTGCTCACGATCCTCGGTTACTCGCTCTACGACACGGTCGTCGTCTTCGACAGCCTCAAGGAGCAGACCAAGGACATCACCAAGCAGACCCGCTGGACCTACAGCGACGTCGCCGACCGCTCGATCAACGGCACCCTGGTCCGATCGATCAACACCACGGTGGTCGCGCTGCTGCCGGTCGGGGGCCTGCTGTTCATCGGCGGCGGCGTCCTCGGCGCGGGCATGCTCAACGACATCTCGCTGTCGCTGTTCGTCGGCCTCGCGGCCGGTGCGTACTCCTCGATCTTCATCGCCACGCCGCTCGTCGCCGACCTCAAGGAGCGCGAGCCGCAGATGAAGGCCCTGCGCAAGCGCGTCCTCGCCAAGCGGGCCCAGGCGGCCGCCACGGGCGAGTCGCTGGAGCCCCCGGTCACCGAGGCGTACGACGACGACGAGCCGGACGACGCCGCCCCCGCGGTCGTCGGCCCGCGCAACCAGCCCGCGTCCCGCAGCCGGGGCCGTGGGCGCCCCTCGGGGAAGCGCCGATGACCGCCATCGAGGAGCTGCTGCTCAGCCGTATCCGCGATGTGGCCGACTACCCGGAGCCGGGCGTGATGTTCAAGGACATCACCCCGCTCCTGGCGGACCCGGGGGCGTTCACGGCGCTCACGGACGCGCTGGCGGACATCGCGGTGCGCAACGAAGCGACGAAGATCGTCGGCCTGGAGGCCCGCGGATTCATCCTCGGCGCCCCGGTCGCCGTCCGCGCCGGCCTCGGCTTCATCCCCGTACGCAAGGCGGGCAAGCTCCCCGGAGCGACCCTGTCGCAGGCGTACGAGCTGGAGTACGGCTCCGCCGAGATCGAGGTGCACGCCGAGGACCTGAGCGCGGACGACCGTGTGCTGGTCGTCGACGACGTCCTCGCCACCGGGGGCACCGCCGAGGCCTCGCTCCAGCTCATCCGCCGGGCGGGCGCTGAGGTCGCGGGTGTCGCCGTGCTGATGGAGCTCGGGTTCCTGGGCGGTCGCGCCCGTCTGGAGCCGGCGCTCGCGGGCGCTCCGCTGGAGGCGCTCCTGAAGGTCTGAGGGCCTGGGGCACGGCACCCCGGGGAAAGCCCCGGGCAAGGCCCGGGAAAGCCCTGAGACACCCGTAGGACACCGCGAAGGCGGGCCCGGAGGAATCCGGCGCCCGCCTTTCGCGTTCCTCCTGTACCAGGCCGTCCCAGCGGCCGACAGCGAGTCCGGCACTCAGGATCGCTACCATGGGATCTCCGGAGCCTGACCGGGGGACCCGGAACGCGCACGAGGAGCCCTCTTGCCAGACGAGGCCCAGCCACTCACCGCCGCCAAGCCCGAGCCCGCCTCGGCCCCCGCGGAGAAGCCCGCCAAGAACGCCGCGAGCGGGCCGGTCGAGCACGCCCAGTCCGCGCCGGACGAGAAGGCGGCCGCGCAGTCACGGCCCAAGCCCGTTCCTCCCGAGCGCCCAGCGAAAACCCCGGCGGTCCGTCCGGCGGCGGGTCCGCCCGCCCGCACCGGCGGCTCCTCCAACCGCGTACGCGCCCGCCTGGCCCGGCTCGGTGTGCAGCGCTCCAACCCGTACAACCCGGTCCTGGAGCCGCTGCTGCGGATAGTGCGCAGCAACGACCCGAAGATCGAGACGGCGACGCTCCGGCAGATCGAAAAGGCCTACCAGGTCGCCGAGCGCTGGCATCGCGGCCAGAAGCGCAAGAGCGGCGACCCGTACATCACGCACCCGCTCGCCGTGACGACGATCCTCGCCGAGCTGGGCATGGACCCGGCCACGCTCATGGCCGGTCTCCTCCACGACACCGTCGAGGACACCGAGTACGGCCTGGACACCCTGCGGCGCGACTTCGGCGACCAGGTCGCCCTGCTCGTCGACGGCGTCACCAAGCTCGACAAGGTCAAGTTCGGCGAGGCCGCGCAGGCCGAGACCGTCCGCAAGATGGTCGTCGCCATGGCCAAGGACCCCCGTGTCCTGGTCATCAAGCTCGCCGACCGCCTGCACAACATGCGCACCATGCGCTACCTCAAGCGCGAGAAGCAGGAGAAGAAGGCGCGCGAGACCCTGGAGATCTACGCGCCGCTCGCCCACCGCCTGGGCATGAACACCATCAAGTGGGAGCTGGAGGACCTCGCCTTCGCGATCCTCTACCCCAAGATGTACGACGAGATCGTGCGCCTGGTCGCCGAGCGCGCCCCCAAGCGCGACGAGTACCTCGCCATAGTGACCGACGAGGTCCAGTCCGATCTGCGCGCCGCCCGCATCAAGGCGACCGTCACCGGCCGCCCGAAGCACTACTACAGCGTCTACCAGAAGATGATCGTCCGCGGCCGCGACTTCGCGGAGATCTACGACCTGGTGGGCATCCGCGTCCTCGTCGACACCGTCCGCGACTGCTACGCCGCCCTCGGCACCGTGCACGCGCGATGGAATCCGGTCCCCGGCCGGTTCAAGGACTACATCGCGATGCCCAAGTTCAACATGTACCAGTCGCTGCACACGACGGTCATCGGGCCCAACGGCAAGCCCGTCGAACTCCAGATCCGGACGTTCGACATGCACCGCCGCGCCGAGTACGGCATCGCCGCGCACTGGAAGTACAAGCAGGAGACCGTCGCCGGTTCCTCCAAGATCCGTACGGACGTGCCCCGGGCGGCCAAGGGCAGCGCGGGCCAGGACACCGTCAACGACATGGCGTGGCTGCGCCAGTTGCTCGACTGGCAGAAGGAGACCGAGGACCCCAGCGAGTTCCTGGAGTCCCTGCGCTTCGACCTGTCCCGCAACGAGGTCTTCGTCTTCACTCCCAAGGGCGACGTCATAGCGCTCCCGGCCGGTGCGACCCCGGTGGACTTCGCGTACGCGGTGCACACGGAGGTCGGCCACCGCACCATAGGCGCACGGGTCAACGGACGCCTCGTCCCGCTCGAATCCACCCTGGACAACGGCGACTTGGTGGAGGTCTTCACCTCCAAGGCGGCCGGTGCGGGCCCCTCCCGCGACTGGCTGGGCTTCGTGAAGTCCCCGCGTGCCCGCAACAAGATCCGCGCCTGGTTCTCCAAGGAGCGCCGCGACGAGGCGATCGAGCAGGGCAAGGACTCCATCGCCCGCGCGATGCGCAAACAGAACCTGCCGATCCAGCGCATCCTCACCGGCGACTCCCTCGTCACCCTCGCGCACGAGATGCGCTACCCCGACATCTCGTCGCTGTACGCGGCGATCGGTGAGGGCCATGTCACCGCGCAGAGCGTCGTACAGAAGCTGGTGCAGGCGCTCGGCGGCGAGGAGGCGGCCACCGAGGAGATCGACGAGAGCGTCCCGCCCGCGCGCGGCCGCGGCCGCAAGCGCCGCTCCAACGCCGACCCGGGCGTCGTCGTCAAGGGCGTCGAGGACGTGTGGGTCAAGCTGGCCCGCTGTTGTACGCCGGTACCGGGCGACCCGATCATCGGCTTCGTCACCCGCGGCAGCGGCGTCTCGGTGCACCGCAGCGACTGCGTCAACGTCGACTCGCTGTCCCGCGAGCCCGAGCGCATCCTCGAGGTCGAGTGGGCGCCCACCCAGTCCTCGGTCTTCCTGGTCGCCATCCAGGTCGAGGCGCTGGACCGCTCCCGGCTCCTGTCGGACGTCACGCGCGTCCTGTCGGACCAGCACGTCAACATCCTGTCCGCGGCCGTCCAGACCTCCCGTGACCGCGTCGCCACCTCCCGCTTCACCTTCGAGATGGGCGACCCGAAGCACCTGGGGCACGTCCTGAAGGCGGTACGGGGCGTGGAGGGCGTGTACGACGTGTACCGGGTGACGTCGGCGCGCAGGCCCTCCGACGGGAGCTGAGACGCGCGGCGCTTGAGTGCCGGTCGGCCGGCCACTCGGTGGGAACCGGTCGGCCGGCGACTCCGTAGGCACCGGTCGGCCGGCCGCTTGGTGGAAACCGGTGGTGGTCGGCCGGCCACTCCGCAGACACCGGTTGACCGGCCACTACGTAGAGGGGCTCCCGTACGTTTCGTACGGGAGCCCCTCTACGTAGAAGCCGAAAAACTCGGCGGCCTCGGCAGCCTCAGCCGCCGAACTCCTGCAGCCCCTTCAGCGCCTGCTCGAGCAGCGCCTGACGGCCGTCGAGCTCCTTCTGGAGCTTGTCGGCCTTCGCGGTGTTGCCCGCGGAGCGAGCGGCCTCGATCTGGCCCTGGAGCTTGTCCACGGCGGCCTGCAGCTGACCGGTCAGACCCTCGGCACGCGCGCGTGCCTCCGGGTTGGTCCGGCGCCACTCGGCCTCCTCGGACTCCTGGAGGGCCCGCTCCACCGCGTGCATCCGGCCCTCGACCTTCGGGCGGGCGTCGCGCGGCACATGGCCGATGGCCTCCCAGCGCTCGTTCAGGGAGCGGAAGGCGGCGCGGGCCGCCTTCAGGTCCGTCACCGGGACGAGCTTCTCGGCCTCCTCGGCCAGCTCCTCCTTGAGCTTCAGGTTCTCCGACTGCTCGGCGTCCCGCTCGGCGAAGACCGAGCTGCGCGCCGCGAAGAACACGTCCTGGGCGCCGCGGAAGCGGTTCCACAGGTCGTCCTCGTGCTCGCGCTGGGCGCGGCCCGCGGCCTTCCAGTCGGCCATCAGCTCGCGGTAGCGCGCCGCCGTCGGACCCCAGTCCGCCGAGCCGGACAGCGACTCGGCCTCCGCGACCAGCTTCTCCTTGGTCTTGCGGGCCTCCTCGCGCTGCGCGTCCAGCGAGGCGAAGTGCGCCTTGCGGCGCTTGGAGAACGCCGAGCGCGCGTGCGAGAAGCGGTGCCACAGCTCGTCGTCCGACTTGCGGTCGAGCCGCGGCAGCCCCTTCCAGGTGTCCACCAGGGCGCGCAGCCGTTCACCAGCGGCTCGCCACTGGTCGGACTGCGCCAGCTCCTCGGCCTCGACGACCAGCGCCTCCTTGGAGTGCCGCGCCTCGTCCGACTGCTTCGCACGCTGGGCCTTGCGCTCCTCGCGGCGCGCGTCCACCGTCGCGACGAGCTTGTCCAGCCGCACCCGCAGCGCGTCCAGATCACCGACCGCGTGGTGGGCGTCCACCTGCTCGCGGATGTGGTCGATGGCCGCCTGGGCGTCCTTCGCCGACAGGTCGGTGGTCTTCACTCGCTTTTCGAGGAGGCCGATCTCGACAACCAGGCCTTCGTACTTGCGCTCGAAGTAGGCCAGCGCCTCATCAGGAGAGCCGGCCTGCCAGGAACCGACGACCTGCTCGCCGTCGGCCGTACGCACGTACACGGTCCCCGTCTCGTCGACGCGGCCCCACGGGTCGCTGCTCACAGCGCCTCCTCCACATGATGCCTGCGAGGGGCGTCACTGCCCCCTGGCATCGTCCACAGTTTCGTCACGGCCAACATAGGCGACCGGCGGGGCGGCTGTCCGCATCCCGCGCGACCGAAATTTCGCAGCTGGCGGTCAGGATTTCGTCACCGTTGCCTTGTTGATCACGACCGTCGCGTTGGGCGCACCGTCGCCCTGCCCGGTGCTCTCACCGGCTGCCGCGATCTTCTTGAGAACCTTCATCCCCGATTCGGAAATCGTGCCGAACGGTGTGTAGTCGGCCGGGAGCTGACTGTCCTGGTAGACGAGGAAGAACTGGCTTCCTCCGGTGTGACGGCCCTTCTTCGTCTGCGCGTTGTACTGGTTGGCCATGGCCACCGTGCCCGCCGGATACACCCCGCCCTTGAGGCTCGTGTCCTTCAGGTTCTCGTCCGGAATGGTGTAGCCGGGCCCGCCCATACCGGTGCCCTGCGGGTCACCGCACTGCAGCACGTAGATGCCGTTCGTGGTGAGCCGGTGGCACTTGGTGTGGTCGAAGAAGCCCTTGCCCGCCAGGAAGTCGAACGAGTTCACGGTGTGCGGAGCCGCGGCCGTCTTCAGCGCGATGTCTATGTCACCGCACGTCGTCGCCATCTTCATCGTGTAGTCCGCGGACTTGTCGATGGTGAGCGCCGGCTCCTTCTTCCAAGTGAGCGTCTTCACCTTGCCCGCCGCGGCCTTCTCACAGGGGTCCGGAGCCTTGCTCGTCGGCGAGGCGCTCGGGGTCACCTCGGCTGCCGCGTTGGCCTTCTTGTCGTCGTTCTTGAAGACACCGGTCGCGTAGGACACCACACTGCCCACGACGACGACGCCGAGGACCGAGGCGATGACCGCGTTGCGTGCGTTGGTCTTGCGTCGCGCGGCCGTGCGGCGCTGCTGCTGTCGCAAGAACTTCTCCCGGGCGAGCTGACGCCGCCGCTGTTCCTGGCTGACCACCGGGTTTTCTCCTCGTGCGTCTCGTACGTCGGGTGGGACGCGTGCGTCTTGTGAGCCGACCGCCTGCGTGTGCCCCGTACCGTATATGGGTTCGCTGAGGAATCGGCAGCGCCGGTAGGCTCTGAGCCACAGCCGCCCGCCCCGTACGACGCCGTATGACCTCGTACGACACAAACGAAGGACGATCGTGCTCATTGCCGGGTTCCCCGCCGGGGCCTGGGGGACCAACTGTTACCTGGTCGCCCCCGCCGCGGGTGAGGAGTGCGTGATCATCGACCCGGGCCATCAGGCCGCCCAGGGAGTCGAGGACGCACTCAAGAAGCATCGGCTCAAGCCCGTCGCGGTCATCCTCACCCACGGCCACATCGACCATGTCGCCTCGGTCGTCCCGGTGTGCGGAGCGCACGACGTACCGGCCTGGATCCACCCCGAGGACCGGTACATGATGAGCGACCCCGAAAAGGCGCTCGGCCGGTCCATCGGCATGCCGCTGATGGGCGAGCTGACCGTGGGGGAGCCCGACGACGTGAAGACGCTGAGCGACGGCACGAAGCTGGAGCTGGCCGGTCTGGAGCTGTCCGTCGCGCACGCGCCCGGGCATACCAAGGGGTCGGTGACCTTCCAGCTGCCCGAGACCGCGGACATCCCGTCCGTGTTCTTCTCCGGGGATCTGCTGTTCGCCGGCTCCATCGGACGCACCGACCTGCCCGGCGGCTCGCACGCCGAGATCCTCGACTCGCTGGCCCGTGTGTGCCTGCCGCTCGAGGACTCGACCGTGGTGCTGTCCGGCCACGGCGCCCAGACCACCATCGGCCAGGAGCGCGCCACCAACCCGTACTTGCGGCAAGCGGCCGCAGGCCGCCAAGAACGCGGTGCTTCGCCCGCTCCCCGACGAGGAATGTGACGAGAGACTTTCGTGAGCACCTTCAAGGCCCCCAAGGGCACGTACGACCTGATCCCGCCGGAGAGCGCGAAGTACCTCGCCGTGCGCGAGGCGATCGCCGCGCCCCTGCGGAACTCCGGCTACGGCTACATCGAGACGCCCGGCTTCGAGAACGTCGAGCTGTTCGCGCGCGGTGTCGGTGAGTCCACCGACATCGTGACCAAGGAGATGTACGCCTTCGAGACCAAGGGCGGTGACCAGCTGGCCCTGCGCCCCGAGGGCACCGCCTCCGTGCTCCGCGCGGCCCTCGAGGCCAACCTGCACAAGGCCGGCAACCTCCCCGTCAAGCTCTGGTATTCGGGCTCGTACTACCGCTACGAGCGCCCCCAGAAGGGCCGTTACCGGCACTTCTCCCAGGTCGGCGCCGAGGCGATCGGGGCCGAGGACCCGGCGCTGGACGCCGAGTTGATCATCCTGGCCGACCAGGCGTACCGCTCGCTGGGCCTGCGCGACTTCCGGATCCTGCTGAACTCGCTGGGCGACAAGGAGTGTCGTCCCGTCTACCGGGCGGCCCTGCAGGACTTCCTGCGCGGTCTGAACCTCGACGAGGACACGCTCCGCCGCGCTGAGATCAACCCGCTCCGGGTCCTCGACGACAAGCGCGACGACGTCCAGAAGCAGTTGGTCGGCGCGCCGCTGCTACGCGACTACCTGTGCGACGCCTGCAAGGCGTACCACGAGGAGGTGCGCGAGCTGATCACCGCCGCCGGCGTCTCCTACGAGGACGACCCGAAGCTGGTCCGCGGGCTCGACTACTACACCCGTACGACCTTCGAGTTCGTCCACGACGGCCTGGGCTCCCAGTCCGCGGTGGGCGGCGGCGGGCGCTACGACGGGCTCTCCGAGATGATCGGCGGCCCCGCGCTGCCGTCGGTGGGCTGGGCGCTGGGCGTCGACCGTACGGTCCTCGCCCTGGAGGCCGAGGGCGTCTCGCTCGAACTCCCCGCGTCCACCAGCGTGTTCGCGGTGCCGCTCGGGGAGGAGGCGCGGCGGGTGCTCTTCGCAGTCGTCACCGCTCTGCGCAAGGCCGGGGTCGCGGCGGACTTCTCCTACGGCGGCAAGGGGCTCAAGGGCGCCATGAAGAACGCGAACCGCTCGGGTGCGCGCTACACCGTCGTCGCCGGCGAGCGGGATCTCGCCGAGGGCGTGGTGCAGCTCAAGGACATGGAGTCCGGTGAGCAGACGGCGGTGGCCGTGGACGGGATCGTGGCGGAGCTGAAGGCACGGCTCGGCTGAGGACGGCACAGGGACCTGTCGCGCGGTTCCCCGCGCCCTGCACGGGGGCTCGGGGAACCGCGCGACCTTTTGGGGCCTGGGGGCGCAGCCCCGAGGAACGGCCGGGCGGGTAGGGGCGGCAGGAGCGGCGGGGACGGGTAGGGGCGGCAGGAGCGGCCGGGGCGGGCACGGGCGGCAGGAACGATGCGACGGGCGGGGGCGCCAGGAACGGACGCGACGGGTGGGGGCGCCAGGAACGGACGCGACGGGTGGGGGCGGCGGGGGCGACAACCTCACTCCAGCAACCCCAACCGCATCGCACACGTCACCGCCGCCGTCCGATCGTCCACCCCCCAGCTTCCCGAAGACCCGCAGCAGATGGGTCTTCACTGCGGACTCCCCGATGAAGAGCCGACGGCCGATCTCGGCGTTGGTACAGCCCTCGGCGACCAGCCGGAGCACGGCGGACTCCCGCTCGGACAGCCGCGGCCGGTCCGGCTTCGTACGGAGCCGGTCCACGAGCCGCGCCGCGACGGACGGGGCCGGCACGGTCTCCCCACGAGCCGCCGCCCGCACCGCGTCCGCGAGCTCCGCCCGCGGCAGATCCCAGAACTGCCGCCGCGCGGCCGGGTCGAAGCCGGTCGTCGGCTCGTCCAGGAGGAGCAGTTCGGGACCGCCGATCACGCCGAGCGCCACGTCCAGTCGCCTGCGCCGGCCGCCCGAGAGCGCCTTGACGCGGCTGTCCGCCTTCGCCTCCGGACCGACCAGCCCGATGACGTCCTCCGGGTCGCGGGGACGAGGGTAGGAGCGGGCGAAATGCCGCACGGTCTCGCGCATCGTCAACTCCGCGGGCGCGGATTCGTCCTGCCAGACGATGCCGACCCGGGAGCGCCACGCGCGCGTGCCCGTCGCCGGGTCGCTGCCCAGTACGGAGACCTCGCCCGCGTCCCGGTCGCGGTTGCCCTGGAGGATCTCCACCGTGGTGCTCTTGCCCGCGCCGTTCGGCCCGAGCAGGCCGAACACCTCGCCCTGCCGGATGCCGAGATCGATGTCGTCGACGGCGGGGACGTCCCCGTACCGCTTGCGCAGTCCTCGTACGTCCACCGCGAGTTGGTCCGCGTGTGCTGTCATGCCGAGGAGCCTCCCGCCGAACCGAACGTTCCGGGACGACCGTGCGTACCTCCTTATGTCCATCGAACGGTGGACACGCGCGCGCGTGCGGCACAATGTCGGTGCCCGCAGGCCCCTTCGAAGCTACGGAAACGGCGTGATGAGCAAGACGACAGTCAAGGACGTCTCGGCCGACCAGGAACGCGTCACCGCTCCCCGGACGGTCGGCGGCAGCCGTGCCCTCGCTCTGTTGCTGGTGATCACCGGTGCGGCCGGTCTCCTTGCCGCGTGGGTCATCACGATCGACAAGTTCAAGCTGCTGGAGAACCCGAACTTCGTGCCCGGGTGCAGCCTGAACCCGGTCGTGTCCTGCGGCAACATCATGAAGAGCGACCAGGCCTCCGCCTTCGGGTTCCCCAACCCCATGCTGGGTCTCGTCGCCTACGGCATCGTCGTCTGCGTCGGCATGAGCCTGCTCGCCCGGGCCACCTTCCCGCGCTGGTACTGGCTGACCTTCAACTTCGGCACGCTCTTCGGCGTCGCGTTCTGCACCTGGCTGCAGTTCCAGTCGCTGTACCGCATCAACTCGCTGTGCCTGTGGTGCAGCCTCGCCTGGGTCGCCACGATCACGATGTTCTGGTACGTGACCTCGTCCAACATCCGCAACGACTTCCTGCCCGCCCCGCGCTGGCTGAAGAGCTTCTTCGGCGAGTTCACCTGGGTCCTTCCGGTGCTGCACATCGGCATCATCGGCATGCTGATCCTGACCCGCTGGTGGGACTTCTGGACCAGCTGACCTCCCCCGGTCCCCGGCATTTCCCGGGCCGGACGGCATTGTCAGTGGTGTGACATAGGGTTTTGTGCGTGGAGCCCGACCTATTCACCGCCGCGGCGGAAGAGCGCCAGGAGAAGGACCCGACCGGCAGTCCCCTGGCGGTACGGATGCGCCCGCGCACCCTCGACGAAGTCGTGGGCCAGCAGCATCTGCTGAAGCCGGGCTCGCCCCTGCGCAGACTCGTCGGCGAGGGGAGCGGCGGCCCGGCCGGCCCGTCCTCGGTGATCCTCTGGGGCCCGCCCGGCACCGGTAAGACGACCCTCGCGTACGTGGTGTCCAAGGCCACCAACAAGCGCTTCGTCGAACTCTCCGCGATCACCGCCGGCGTCAAGGAAGTACGCGCGGTCATCGACGGAGCACGCCGCGCCACCGGCGGCTTCGGCAAGGAGACCGTCCTCTTCCTGGACGAGATCCACCGCTTCAGCAAGGCCCAGCAGGACTCCCTGCTCCCGGCCGTCGAGAACCGCTGGGTGACCCTGATCGCGGCGACCACCGAGAACCCGTACTTCTCGGTGATCTCGCCCCTGCTCTCCCGCTCCCTCCTTCTCACCCTCGAACCGCTCACGGACGACGACCTGCGCGGCCTCATCAAGCGCGCGCTCACCGACGAGCGCGGACTCAAGGAGGCCGTCACCCTCCCCGCGGACACCGAGGAGCACCTGCTGCGGATCGCCGGCGGGGACGCCCGTCGCGCCCTGACCGCCCTGGAGGCCGCGGCCGGCGCCGCGCTCGACAAGGGCGAGGCGGAGATCAGCCTCCAGACCCTGGAGGAGACGGTCGACCGCGCGGCCGTGAAGTACGACCGCGACGGCGACCAGCACTACGACGTGGCGAGCGCGCTCATCAAGTCCATCCGCGGCTCGGACGTGGACGCCGCACTGCACTACCTGGCCCGGATGATCGAGGCCGGCGAGGACCCCCGCTTCATCGCCCGCCGCCTGATGATCTCCGCGAGCGAGGACATCGGCCTGGCCGATCCGAACGCGCTGCCCATAGCCGTGGCCGCCGCCCAGGCCGTCGCCATGATCGGCTTCCCCGAGGCCGCGCTCACCCTCAGCCACGCCACCATCGCCCTCGCCCTGGCCCCCAAGTCCAACTCCGCGACCACGGCGATCGGCGCCGCCATGGAGGACGTACGCAAGGGACACGCGGGCCCCGTGCCGCCGCACCTGCGCGACGGGCACTACAAGGGCGCGGCCAAGCTGGGGCACGCGCAGGGGTATGTGTATCCACACGACCTGCCCGAGGGCATCGCCGCCCAGCAGTACGCGCCCGAGGAGCTCAAGGACCGCGAGTACTACACGCCGACCCGGCACGGCGCCGAGGCGCGGTACGCGGACGCGGTCGAGTGGACCAGGAAGCACCTCGGCCGGGGAAAAGGCTGACGGTCAGCGGCGGGGCCTGCGGTCGAAAGCGGTCCTGAGCGCCCTGTAGGATGGCGCGAAGCGCTGCGTCCCGTGTCCGGCTCCGGTCGGCACCACCAGAACGGGACATCCAGCCGGAGCCCCGCCTGTATGGGGGATTCCAGGAGCGTCGCGCACCGTCGAAGGTGTCGCGGGCAGCCCACCACCACCCGGGTTCCGGGAACGGTCGGTGGGCCACTCGCGTGCTGCACGTATGTGCCCAGACCCAGGAGCGGCTGCCCAGCAGGCCCATCAAGGGCCCGCGGGTCTCCCGGGCTGCGGATTGCGACCTCCCTTAACTCTGGTGAGCCGAAATCACGGAAAGAGAAAAAGTGGCGAATCAGTCCCGCCCCAAGGTCAAGAAGTCGCGTGCCCTCGGCATCGCGCTGACCCCGAAGGCCGTCAAGTACTTCGAGGCCCGCCCCTACCCGCCGGGTGAGCACGGCCGCGGCCGCAAGCAGAACTCGGACTACAAGGTCCGTCTGCTCGAGAAGCAGCGTCTGCGCGCGCAGTACGACGTGTCCGAGCGTCAGCTCGTCCGCGCCTACGAGCGTGCCTCCAAGGTTCAGGGCAAGACCGGTGAGGCCCTGATCATCGAGCTCGAGCGCCGTCTCGACGCCCTGGTCCTGCGTTCGGGCATCGCCCGCACGATCTACCAGGCCCGTCAGATGGTCGTGCACGGCCACATCGAGGTCAACGGCCAGAAGGTCGACAAGCCCTCGTTCCGCGTCCGTCCCGACGACGTCGTGATGGTCCGCGAGCGCAGCCGCGAGAAGACGCTGTTCCAGGTCTCCCGCGAAGGTGGCTTCGCCCCCGACGGCGAGACCCCGCGCTACCTCCAGGTGAACCTCCGCGCCCTGGCCTTCCGCCTGGACCGTGAGCCGAACCGCAAGGAGATCCCGGTGATCTGCGACGAGCAGCTCGTCGTCGAGTACTACGCCCGCTGATCTTCCGGCGGACCTAGCACCACCTGCGTGTCAGCCCGTCGTCTCCCCGCCCTTCGAGGTGGGCGAGACGGCGGGTTCTCGCATGTCAGGGGGCCGACGGCGCGGCGACGGCAGCACGCCGAGCGGCCGGGCGCCGTCGGCCGGCCCCAGCGCCCGCGCCACCGCCGCCTCCTGCCCGAGCCGTGCCCCCGCCCGTACGCACTCCTCGTAGCGCTCGTCGCCCAGCCGCCGCCGGGCGAGCGACGCGCACCGCTCGTGCGGCCCGTTGTAGTGCGCCGAGCCGAACAGCGGCAGACCGACCGACGGCCACATCCGGGACGCCGCCCCTTGCAGCAGCGCGGCCTCGGCCGGGTCGCCCTCCTCCGCCGTGACCAGCGCGAGCAGCTCGACCGAGAGGACCGTGCCGAGCAGATCGTGGAAGGTGTGCGCGATACCGAGGCACTCCTGCAGCAGGTCTCGGGCGCGCGTGGAATCCCGCCCGGCCAGGGCCTCGTACGCCAGGACGTACAGCGCGTACGCCAGCGCCCAGCGCTCCCCGTGGTCCTCGCAGACCCGGCGGACGTCCTCGCACAGCATCACCGCGCCCGGCAGATCCCCCTGGAACGCCAGCGTCATCGCCAGCTCGACCTGGCCCATCAGCACATTGCTGTTGAGCTCACCGATCTCGTGATAGCGGTCCAGCGCCGAGCGCAGCAAGGTTTCCGCACGCACCATGTCGTCGGTGACCAGCGCCAGACAGCCGGTGCGGTGCTCGGCGTAAGCGGCCGCGGTGGCGTTGCCGGTACGTTCCGCCTCCTCGCGGCACTCGTGGAGCGCGGACAACGCGGCCACCGTGTCGCCCTGCAGAACCGCGACATAACCGAGCACCCACAGTGCCTTCAGCCGCGACTGGTCACGGTCACCGTCGAGCTCGACGCTGCGCTCCAGCCAGTGCCGGCCCTCCGACAGCCGGCCGCAGCCGACCCAGTAGAACCACAGGGAGCCTGCCAGGTACTGGCCCAGATGCGCGTCGCCCGGCTCGGTCAGACAGTGCTCCAGGGCGCAGCGCAAGTTCGGCAGCTCCGCGTCGACGCGCGCGGCGACCTCGCCCTGCCGCGGCGAGAACCAGTCCAGCTCGCACCAGGTCGCCAGACCCATGTACCAGTCGCGGTGACGGCGGCGCAGCCGGCCCGCGTCACCGATCGCCTCCAGCCAGTCCGCGCCGTACGCCCGGACCGTGTCCAGCATCCGGTAGCGCACGCCCGCCGCCGTCTCCGTACGGGACAGCACGGACTGCGCGAGCAGCTCGCCCAGCACGTCGAGGACGTCGTCGGCGTGCAGCCCGTCACCGCTGCACACGTACTCGGCGGCCTCCAGGTCGAACTGCCCGGCGAACACCGAGAGCCGCGACCACAGCAGCCGCTCCTCGGGCGTGCACAGCTCATGGCTCCAGCCGATCGCGGTCCGCAGCGTGTGGTGCCGGGGCAGCGCGTCACGCGCGCCGCCGGTCAGCAGCCGGAAGCGGTCCTCCAGGCGGGCCAGCAGCTGGGCGGGGGAGAGGGCGCTGAGGCGCCCCGCCGCCAGCTCGATCGCGAGCGGGATCCCTTCCAGCCGCCGGCACAGCTCCCGTACGTCCGACCGGTTCCCGTCGTCCAGCGCGAACCCGGGTACCCGGGCCGCGGCCCGGTCGGCGAACAGCTCCGCCGCCTCCGGCTCGGTCAGCGGCGCCAGCGGGAAGAGCCGCTCGCCCGCGACATCCAGCGGTCTGCGCCCCACGGCGAGCACACGCAGCCCGGGCGCGTGCCGCAGCAGCTCGCCCACCAGCGAGGCGCACGCGTCCACCAGATGCTCGAACCCGTCGAGGACGAGCAGGAGTTGACGCTCGGCGAAATGGTCGAGCAGGACCCGACGCGGCGGGCGTGACGTGTGATCGGTCAGTCCGAGGGCTTCGACGACCGCGTACTCGACGAGGTCCGGATCACGCACCGCGGACAGTTCCACCCGCCACGCGCCCTCGCGCGGATCCGTGCGCGCCGCCGCGTGTGCCGCGAGCCGCGACTTGCCGACCCCGCCCATGCCCGTCAGCGTCACCAGACGGGCGGTCTCCAGCGCCTCGGCCAGCCCCCTGAGTTCGGCCGAGCGCCCCACGAACGCGGTGAGTTCCAGGGACGGATCGCCGAGCGGCGAAGGGTCTGAGCGCTGAAAATCTCGCATGGGACACGGAGCGTACTGACCCGTAAGCGGTCCGTACAATCGCTTCGCGCAACTCCGGTGCCGGGCCGCGGTAATGCGGTACGGAGCCTCGGCCCCGGCGCGATAGGCTCGGGGGACTGATTCTTTCGGTTTTCGATGTTCAGGCATGCAGTAAGGGAGCGGGTGCACAGTGTCCGGTGGAGAGGTGGCCGGGATCCTGGTGGCCGTCTTCTGGGCGATCCTGGTCTCCTTCCTCGCCGTCGCGCTGGCGAGGCTGGCCCAGACGCTCAGGGCGACCACCAAGCTCGTCGCGGACGTGACCGACCAGGCCGTCCCGCTCCTGGCAGACGCCTCCGCCGCGGTGCGCTCCGCACAGACGCAGATCGACCGGGTCGACGCCATCGCGTCTGACGTCCAGGAGGTCACGTCGAACGCGTCGGCGCTGTCGACCACCGTCGCCTCCACCTTCGGCGGCCCCCTGGTCAAGGTCGCGGCGTTCGGCTACGGCGTGCGCCGGGCCATCGGAGGCCGCCGAGAGAATGTGCCCGACAAAGCGCCCCGGCGTACCGTGATCGTGGGCCGCACCGTCCCGTCCGCGCGACGGGGAAAGCGGAAGAAGGACTGACGCAGCGATGTTCCGCCGTACGTTCTGGTTCACCGCCGGCGCAGCCGCGGGTGTGTGGGCCACCACCAAGGTCAACCGCAAGCTCAAGCAGCTCACCCCCGAGAGCCTCGCGGCCCAGGCCGCGAACAAGGCGATCGACGCGGGCCACCGGCTCAAGGACTTCGCGCTCGACGTCCGTGACGGCATGGCACAGCGGGAGGCCGAACTCGGCGAGGTGCTCGGTCTGAACGACCGCCCCGATCCCGAACTCCCCGCCCAGCGGCGCACCGTCGCGCTCGGCACCGACAAGCAGGGCTTCGGCAACAACAAGCAGATCAAGTACATCGAGAACACGACGTACACGTACAACCGGAATGAGGACCACTGATGGAGTCGGCTGAGATCCGCCGCCGCTGGTTGAGCTTCTACGAGGAGCGCGGTCACACCGTCGTCCCTTCGGCGTCGCTCATCGCGGACGACCCGACTCTGCTCCTGGTCCCCGCGGGCATGGTCCCGTTCAAGCCGTACTTCCTCGGCGAGGTCAAGCCGCCGTGGCCGCGCGCCACCAGCGTGCAGAAGTGCGTGCGCACGCCCGACATCGAAGAGGTCGGCAAGACCACCCGGCACGGCACGTTCTTCCAGATGTGCGGCAACTTCTCCTTCGGCGACTACTTCAAGGAAGGCGCCATCACCTACGCCTGGGAGCTGCTCACCCTGCCCCAGGACAAGGGTGGTTACGGGCTCGACCCGGAGCGCCTGTGGATCACGGTCTACCTGGAGGACGACGAGGCCGAGGCCATCTGGCGCGACAAGATCGGCGTCCCGGCCGAGCGCATCCAGCGCCTCGGCAAGAAGGACAACTACTGGTCCATGGGCGTCCCGGGCCCCTGTGGCCCGTGTTCCGAGATCAACTACGACCGCGGTCCCGAGTTCGGTGTCGAGGGCGGCCCGGCCGTCAACGACGAGCGGTACGTGGAGATCTGGAACCTGGTCTTCATGCAGTACGAGCGCGGCGAGGGCACCTCGAAGGAGGACTTCGAGATCCTCGGCGAGCTGCCCAGCAAGAACATCGACACCGGTCTCGGCCTCGAGCGCCTCGCCATGATTCTGCAGGGCGTGCAGAACATGTACGAGATCGACACCTCCATGGCCGTCATCAAGAAGGCCACCGAGCTGACGGGCGTCGAGTACGGCGCCGCCCACGACTCCGACGTCTCGCTGCGCGTGGTCACCGACCACATGCGCACCTCCGTGATGCTCATCGGCGACGGTGTCACGCCGGGCAACGAGGGCCGCGGCTATGTGCTGCGCCGGATCATGCGCCGCGCCATCCGCAACATGCGGCTGCTCGGCGCCACCGGTCCGGTCGTCAAGGACCTGATCGACGTCGTGATCGAGATGATGGGCCGGCAGTACCCGGAGCTCGTCACCGACCGGCGGCGCATCGAGACCGTCGCCCTCGCCGAGGAGGCCGCCTTCCTCAAGACGCTGAAGGCCGGCACGAACATCCTCGACACGGCCATCACCGAGACCAAGGAGTCCGGCGGCAAGGTGCTGGCCGGCGACAAGGCCTTCCTGCTCCACGACACCTGGGGCTTCCCGATCGACCTCACCCTCGAAATGGCCGCCGAGCAGGGCCTTTCGGTGGACGAGGACGGTTTCCGCCGTCTGATGAAGCAGCAGCGGGACCAGGCCAAGGCCGACGCCCGAGCCAAGAAGACCGGCCACGCCGACCTCGGCGCCTACCGCCAGATCGCCGACGCCGCCGGTGAGACCGACTTCATCGGCTACGACCGCACCGAGGGCGAGTCGACGATCGTCGGCATCCTGGTCGACGGCGCCTCGTCGCCCGCCGCCACCGAGGGCGACGAGGTCGAGATCGTCCTCGACCGCACCCCGTTCTACGCCGAGGGCGGCGGCCAGATCGGCGACACCGGCCGCATCAAGGTCGACACCGGCGCCATCGTCGAGATCCGCGACTGCCAGAAGCCGGTCCCGGGCGTGTACGTCCACAAGGGCGTCGTCCAGGTCGGCGAAGTCACCGTCGGCGCCAAGGCCCAGGCCACCATCGACGTCCGCCGCCGCAAGGCCATCGCCCGCGCCCACTCGGCCACGCACCTCACCCACCAGGCCCTGCGTGACGCCCTCGGCCCGACGGCCGCCCAGGCCGGTTCCGAGAACCAGCCCGGCCGCTTCCGCTTCGACTTCGGTTCCCCGTCCGCCGTGCCGACGGCCGTGATGACCGACGTCGAGCAGCAGATCAACGAGGTCCTCGGCCGCGACCTGGACGTCCAGGCCGAGGTCATGAGCATCGACGAGGCCAAGAAGCAGGGCGCCATCGCCGAGTTCGGCGAGAAGTACGGCGAGCGGGTCCGCGTGGTGACCATCGGCGACTTCTCCAAGGAGCTGTGCGGCGGCACGCATGTGCACAACACCGCCCAGCTCGGCCTGGTCAAGCTGCTCGGCGAATCGTCGATCGGCTCCGGCGTACGGCGCATCGAGGCCCTGGTCGGCGTCGACGCGTACAACTTCCTGGCCCGCGAGCACACGGTCGTCGCCCAGCTCCAGGAGCTGGTCAAGGGCCGTCCCGAGGAGCTTCCCGAGAAGATCTCCGCCATGCTCGGCAAGCTGAAGGACGCCGAGAAGGAGATCGAGAAGTTCCGCGCGGAGAAGGTCCTGCAGGCCGCCGCCGGTCTCGTCGAGTCCGCCAAGGACGTGCACGGCGTCGCCCTGGTCACCGGCCAGGTCCCGGACGGCACGTCCGCCGACGACCTGCGCAAGCTGGTCCTCGACGTGCGCGGCCGGATCCAGGGCGGCCGGGCCGCCGTCGTCGCGCTGTTCACGACCGCCAACGGCAAGCCGCTGACGGTCATCGCCACCAACGAGGCCGCCCGCGAGCGCGGCCTCAAGGCCGGTGAGCTGGTCCGTACGGCCGCCAAGACCCTCGGCGGCGGTGGTGGCGGCAAGCCGGACGTCGCCCAGGGCGGCGGCCAGAACCCGGCCGCCATCGGCGAGGCCGTCGACGCGGTCGAGCGCCTCGTCGCCGAGACCGCCAAGTAAGAAACGGCCAAGAAGATGCGCAGAGGCCGTCGGCTCGCCATCGACGTCGGGGACGCCCGCATCGGGGTCGCCTCGTGCGATCCCGACGGGATCCTCGCGACACCGGTGGAGACGGTTCCGGGACGTGACATCCCGGCCGCCCACCGCCGGTTGAAGCAACTCGTCGAGGAGTACGAGCCGATCGAGGTCGTCGTCGGACTCCCTCGCTCCCTCAAGGGGGGCGAGGGCCCGGCCGCGGCCAAGGTCCGTGTCTTCGCCCAGGAACTCGCCCGGGGGATCGCGCCCATTCCGGTGAGGCTCGTGGACGAGAGGATGACCACGGTGACGGCCAGTCAGGGGCTGCGCGCCTCGGGTGTGAAGTCCAAAAAGGGCAGGTCCGTCATCGATCAGGCGGCCGCCGTCATCATTCTGCAGCAGGCTCTGGAATCCGAACGGGTGTCAGGTAAATCTCCCGGCGAGGGCGTCGAAGTGGTCATCTGATCGCGATACGGTAACGTTCCGCGCGATGCGGTGGTGTTCGAACAGCTACCGCACAGCAAAGAGGCGGACGGGAGCCGTGCCACAAGCGCCAGCAGCCGCCGCCTCGCGGCTCGTAGGGGATCGATGACTGAGTATGGCCGGGGCCCAGGCTCCGAACCGTGGCATCCGGAGGACCCGTTGTACGGGGACGGCGGATGGGGAGGACAGGCCGCCGACGGCCAGTCCTCCTACGACGGCGGCCAGCCGCAGCACTATCCGCAGCAGCCGCACCAGCAGCAGCCGCAGTACGGGGACTGGTCCGCGGACCAGCAGGGCGCGTACGACCAAGGACAGCAGCAGTTCCCCGCTCAGGGGCACCCGCACCAGCAGTACGTGGACCAGGCGCAGCACCAGTACAACGGTCAGGGGCAGCAGCAGTACGCCGACCAGACCGGGCAGCAGTACGTCGACCCGGGCCGGCAGCAGTACACCGGTCAGCCCCAGCAGCAGTACGCCGGCCAGGGGCAGCAGCAGTACCACGACGGCAGCTGGAGCAACGGGACGCAGACGCACGTCCCGTACGCCGCCGATCCGGCCGACCCGTACGCGGGCCAGTACGCCGGTGAGCAGCCCGACTTCTACAACACTCCCGACGCCTACCCGCCGCCGGAGCCGCCGGCCCGCCGACGCGCCGAACCCGAGCCGCGGACCGATTGGGACCCCGGCCCCGACCAGGGCGAGCACGCCTTCTTCGCCGGTGGCGACGATGACGACGATTCCGACGACGACGATCCGAAGGGTCGCCGCGGCCGCGGTGACCGACGCGGCAAGGGCGGCGGCAAGGGCAAGAAGCGCCGCAGCGGCTGCGCCTGCCTGGTGGTCGTGCTGGTCTTCGGAGGAGGACTCGGCGGAGTCGGATATTTCGGGTACCAGTTCTACCAGAATCGTTTCGGCCCGGCTCCGGACTTCGCGGGCGACGGCACCAGCGAGAGCGTGAACGTCCAGGTGCCCAAGGGCGCGGGCGGCGCTGCGATCGGGCGCCTCATGAGGGACGCCGGTGTCGTCAAGAGCGTCGACGCGTTCGTGTCGGCCTTCACCCAGAATTCCAATTCGGGTTCCATTCAGGCCGGCGCGTACACCATGAAGAAGGAGATGTCCGGCGCGAGCGCCGTGAAGTGGATGCTCGATCCCAAGAGTCAGAACAACCTGACCATCAGGGAGGGAGAGCGCAACTCCGCGGTCTACGTGGACATCGACAAGAAACTCGAACTCCCCGGCGGCACCACCAGCAAGGTGGCCCAGAAGGAATACAAGAACCTCGGGCTGCCGGACTGGGCGAGCGCCAACAAGTACGTCAAGGATCCGCTGGAAGGGTTCCTCTACCCGGCCACGTATCCGGCGGCCAAGGGCATGAAGCCCGAGGACATCCTGAAGAAGATGGTGGCCCAGGCCAACCAGAAGTACACGGAGCTGAACCTCAAGGCGAAGGCCAAGGCGCTCAACCTGGACAGCCCGTTCCAGCTGGTCACGGTCGCGAGCCTGGTCCAGGCCGAGGGCAAGACGCACGATGACTTCCGCAAGATGGCCGAGGTCGTCTACAACCGGCTGAAGCCGACGAACACCGAGACCAACCAGCTGCTGCAATTCGACTCGACCTTCAACTACCTGAAGAAGCGCAGCAATATCAACATCAGCGAGTCGGAGATCAACAGCAACAAGGACCCGTACAACACGTACACGCGCAAGGGTCTGCCGCCCGGTCCGATCGGAAACCCGGGTGAAGAAGCGTTGCGTGCCGCGCTCAACCCGACGGACGACGGCTGGATCTACTTCGTGGCGACTGACGGTCAGGAAAACACCGAATTCGCCAAGACGTACGCCGAATTCCAGACGCTCAAGGAAAAATTCAATGAAAGCTCGGGCAAGAACTGACGCCCGTCGAGCCGCCGTCCTCGGTTCTCCCATCGCCCATTCGCTCTCCCCGGTGCTGCACCGGGCGGCGTACACGGAACTGGGGCTCGCCGACCGGTCGTACGACCGTTTCGACGTCGACGAGGCGGCGCTGCCCGGGTTCTTCGGGGAACTCGGGCCGGAGTGGGCGGGGTTGTCCTTGACCATGCCGCTCAAGCGGGCCGTGATTCCGCTGCTCGACGAGATCACCGACACGGCGGCCTCCGTCGAGGCGGTCAACACGGTGGTGTTCACGGACGACGGCCGGGGCGTCGGCGACAACACGGACATTCCCGGGATGGTCGCCGCCCTGCGCGAGCGGGGGATCGAGGAGGTGGAGTCCGCCGCGATCCTGGGCGCGGGCGCCACCGCCTCCTCAGCGCTGGCCGCGCTCGCGCGGATCTGCACCGGCGAGGTCGTTGCCTATGTCCGCAGCAAGGAGCGCGCCGCCGAGATGCGGCAGTGGGGCGAGCGGCTCGACGTCGAGGTCCGGACGGAGGACTGGGCGGACGCCGGGCAGGCGCTGCGCGCACCGCTGGTGATCGCCACGACTCCGGCCGGTACGACGGACGCGCTGGCGGCCGCCGTACCGGAGCGGCCCGCGACCCTCTTCGACGTCCTCTACGAGCCCTGGCCGACGGATCTCGCGGCGCGCTGGTCCGCGTACGGCGGTGCTGTGGTCAGCGGACTCGACCTGCTCGTGCACCAGGCGGTGCTCCAGGTGGAGCAGATGACGGGGCACTCGCCCGCGCCGCTCGACGCCATGCGAAGGGCGGGCGAGCACGCGCTCGCGTCACGGTAAGGCCGCCGGGGCGGCTCCGGGTGAGAGTCCGGCCGCCGATGGTCCGATCATGTGCGTGCCCTTGAATCCGGGACTTACCTCCGGTAATGATCTCCGGACGGCCCGGCGACGGCGGCGGGCGCGTGAACGGAGCCCCCATGACTGGACACGCCAGGCGCAGGTTTCTCACCTACCTGGTGGCCGCGCCCACCCTGGCCGTTGCGACCAGGATCGGACTGGACGCCCTCGACCCCGGCACCGCTCGGGCGGCGGTTCCCACGCCACCGGCGCCGGCCGATCTGGTCGACCTCGGTGATCTGCTGATCCTGGCGGGCAAGCCCACCGCGGGCATGCTCGTCCTGAGCGTCGACGCGGACGGGACGGTCCACTTCCGGCTGCCGCGGGAGGAGGTCGGGCAGGGCCTGACCACGGCGGTGGCCATGCTGGTGGCCGAGGAGTTGGACACCCCGCTCGACCGGGTGCGCATCCAACTCGACGACGCCCGGCCCGAGCTGCTGTTCAACCAGCTGACCGGAAGCTCCAACTCGATACGGTCGCTGTACGACCCCGTACGGCACACCGCGGCGGCCGCCCGTGCGCGCATGGTCGGCGTGGCGGCGCGGCAATGGGGACTGAGCGCAGGCGACTTGACGGTCCGTCAGGGTGTGGTGACCGCGCCGGACGGGCGTACCGCCTCCTACGGCACCCTGTCGGCGGCCGCCGCCTCCTTCGATCCGGCGTCGCTGACCGTCACGCCCAAGAAGGAGTCCGAGCACACCCTCGTCGGCACCCCCACCTCCCGTATCGACGCCCGGGCTCTCGTCACCGGCCGGCAGGTCTACACGCTCGACCTCGACGTCCCCGGCGCCAAGCCCTGCATGGTGCGCCGCCCGCCGACCGTCAACGGCACCGTGAAAGCGGTCAACAACGAGGCCGTCGTACGCGCCCTGCCCGGCGTCCTCGACGTCGTCACGCTCGACACCGGCGTCGCCGTGGTCGCCGAGACCTTCGGCCAGGCCCTCGACGGCAAGAACGCCCTGGACGTCTCCTGGGGCGGCGGCACGGTCGACACGCTCTCGGACGACGACATCCGGGCCCGGCTGAAGGCGGCGACGCCGTCTCTCGACGTGCTCGGGCTGCTGGTCAAGAAGGTGGACGCCGAGTTCGACTTCGCGTTCGTCAGTCACGCGCCGATGGAGACCAACTCCGCCGTGGCCGACGTACGAGCCGATGGGGCCGAGATCTGGTCGGGCATGAAGTCGCCGGTCGTCGCCCAGGCGGCCATCGCACGAGCCGTCGGACTGCCGGTGAGCAAGGTCAAGGTCCATGTGGTGCAGTCGGGAGGCTCCTTCGGGCGCCGGCTGTTCTACGACGCCGCCCTGGAGGCGGCCGTCGTGTCCCAGAAGAGCGGACGCCCGGTGCGGCTGATGTGGTCGCGGATCGACGACATGCGGCACGGCCGGATGCGGCCCGCGACGCATCACCGGATCCGTGCCACCTACGCGCTGGGCCAGGTGCTCACCTTCGTCCACCAGGTCGCGGCCGTGGAGACCGACTTCCGGCACGGCCTGGGGGACGCGATCACCGCCGCTGCGGCCGGTCTGCCCTCCGGCCTCGGCAACGCGACCTTCGCGCAGACCCTCTTCCTGACCACGGTGAAGTCCCCCTACAACTTCGGCGTCACCACCCAGGCGCTCACCGAAGTGCCGTTGAAGATGCACACCGGGTCGTGGCGCTCGGTGTACTCGGCCAACACACGGGGCGCCGAGGAGATCGTCGTCGACGAGCTGGCGGCGAGGCTCGGCCAGGATCCGGTCGCCTTCCGGCGCTCCTTCCTCAAGACCGACCGGCAGCGCGCCGTGCTCGACAAGGTCGCCGCGGAAGGCGACTGGGGACGGACGCTGCCCGCCGGCTGGGCCCAGGGCGTCGGCTTCCACGAGGAGTACAAGTCGTGCACGGCCTGTCTCGTCGAGATCGACGCCACCGACCCGAAGCAGCCGCGGGTGACGAAGGCGGTCGTCGCGGCGGACGTGGGGCGGCCGGTCAATCCGCGCGGGCTGGAGGCACAGCTGCTGGGCGGACTCACGGACGCGATCTCCACCACGCTGCGGGCCGGGCTCCACATCGACAAGGGCCTCCCGCTGGAAGGCAGCTACTCGCAGTTCCACTACGCCCGCCAGAAGGACTCCCCGAAGGACGTACGGATCTTCGTGCTGCCGACCGAGCACGAGCCCGGCGGCGCGGGGGAGCTGGGAGTTCCGGCCGCCGTGGGCGCCATCGCCAACGCCTACGCGCGGGCCACCGGCACCAAGCCGCGCAGTTTCCCGGTGAACTTCGACGTCGACTTCACGCCCTTCCCGCGCTGACCCCTCGTTTCCGCGCCGGCTTCGCGCCGCCCCTTCGCCTCAGGAGCACCAGCTGCCATGCCCTCCCACACCTTCACCGTCAACGGGAAGACCGTCACCGTCGACGCCCCCGACGACCTGCCCCTGCTCTGGGCGCTACGCGATCTGCTCGGCGTCCGCGGCCCCAAGTACGGCTGTGGCATCGACGTCTGCAAGGCCTGCACCAGTCACCTCGACGGCGAGGCCGTGCGCCCCTGCGTGGTCCCGGTCGCCGAGGCCGCGGGGCGTGAGGTCACCACCATCGAGGGGCTCGCGGACGGGGACCGGCTGCACCCGGTCCAGGAGGCCTGGCTGGAACAGGACGTGGCCCAGTGCGGCTACTGCCAGCCCGGCCAGATCATGGCCGCCGTCGCGCTGCTGAAGCGTACGAAGAACCCCACGGACGCCGACATCGACGAGATCGCGAACGTCTGCCGCTGCGGCACGTACTTCCGCATCCGCGAGGCGATCAAGAGCGCGGCGGCGCGGATGGCGTGACCAGCCGGGGGCCTGCACGGGCGCCCGTCGCCCGGCGACGTCCGTCCGCCTGATGGACCTGCGGCCGGATACCGGGCCGAGACGTGGGAGGATCGGAGGTGGCGGGCCAGGGCCGCGCACCCGGTCGCGCCGTCGCCGTACGCGAGGACGCGCGTACGCAGCAGCAGTACCAGGGCGCGAGCATGAGGAGCACCGTTGAGCAGGTTGCGCTGGCTGACCGCGGGGGAGTCCCACGGTCCCGCACTTGTCGCGACGCTGGAGGGCCTTCCCGCCGGCGTGCCGATCACCACGGAGATGGTGGCGGACCACCTGGCCCGGCGGCGCCTCGGCTATGGGCGCGGTGCGCGCATGAAGTTCGAGCGCGACGAGGTCACCTTCCTCGGCGGCGTACGCCACGGTCTCACCCTCGGCTCGCCGGTGGCCGTCATGGTCGGCAACACCGAGTGGCCCAAGTGGGAGCAGGTCATGGCGGCCGACCCGGTCGCCCCGGAGATCCTCGCCGACCTGGCCCGTAGCGCCCCGCTGACCCGGCCCCGGCCCGGTCACGCCGACCTCGCGGGCATGCAGAAGTACGGCTTCGAGGAGGCCCGTCCGATCCTGGAGCGCGCCTCCGCCCGCGAGACCGCCGCCCGCGTCGCGCTGGGCGCGGTGGCCCGTTCGTACCTGAAGGAGACGGCCGGGATCGAGATCGTCTCGCACGTCGTCGAGCTCGCCGCGGCGAAGGCCCCGTACGGCGTCTACCCCAAGCCCTCCGACGTCGAGAAGCTCGACGCCGACCCGGTGCGCTGCCTGGACGCCGACGCGTCGAAGGCGATGGTCGCGGAGATCGACCAGGCCCACAAGGACGGTGACACGCTGGGCGGTGTGGTCGAGGTGCTGGCGTACGGCGTGCCGGTGGGTCTCGGCTCGCATGTGCACTGGGACCGGCGGCTCGACGCCCGGCTCGCGGCCGCGCTCATGGGCATCCAGGCCATCAAGGGTGTCGAGGTCGGCGACGGCTTCGAGCTCGCCCGGGTGCCGGGCTCCAAGGCGCACGACGAGATCGTGCAGACCCCCGAGGGCATCAAGCGGTCCACCGGCCGCTCCGGTGGCACCGAGGGCGGGCTGACCACCGGTGAGCTGCTGCGGGTGCGCGCCGCGATGAAGCCGATCGCGACCGTGCCGCGCGCGCTCGCCACCATCGACGTCGCCACCGGCGAGGCCGCCAAGGCCCACCACCAGCGCTCCGACGTCTGCGCGGTCCCGGCCGCCGGCATCGTCGCCGAGGCCATGGTCGCCCTCGTCCTGGCGGACGCCGTGGCGGAGAAGTTCGGCGGCGACAGCGTCCAGGAGACCCGTCGCAACGTGCGGTCCTACCTCGACAACCTGGTCGTGCGGTGACCGCTCCGAGCGTCGTCCTCGTCGGCCCGATGGGGGTCGGCAAGTCCACGGTGGGCGCGCTGGTCGCCGAGCGGCTCGGCTGCGCCTACCGGGACACGGACGACGACATCGTGGCCGCGCAGGGCCGCACCATCGCCGACATCTTCGTCGACGAGGGCGAACCGGTCTTCCGCGCCATCGAGAAGCAGGCCGTGCACACCGCGCTCGCCGAGCACGACGGCGTGCTGGCGCTCGGCGGCGGCGCGATCCTCGACGCCGACACCCGCGCACTGCTGGCCGGGCACCGTGTCGTCTACCTGTCGATGGACGTCGAGGAGGCGGTCCAGCGCACCGGCCTGAACGCGGCCCGTCCGCTGCTCGCCGTCAACCCGCGCCGGCAGTGGCGCGAGCTGATGGAGGCGCGCCGCCACCTGTACACCGAGGTCGCCCGCGCGGTGGTGCCCACCGACGGCCGTACCCCCGAAGAGGTCGCCCAGGCGGTCCTGGACGCACTGGAGTTGAAGGAAGCATGAGCGAGGCAGTGACCCGTATCCAGGTCGGCGGCACCGCGGGGACCGACCCCTACGAGGTGCTGGTCGGCCGTCAACTCCTCAGCGAGCTGGCCGGGTTGATCGGTGACAGGGCCAAGCGCGTCGCGGTCGTCCACCCCGAGGCGCTCGCGGAGACCGGCGAGGCGCTCCGTGCCGACCTGGCCGGGCAGGGCTTCGAGGCCGTGGCCATCCAGGTACCGAACGCGGAGGAGGCCAAGACCGCGGAGGTCGCGGCCTACTGCTGGAAGGCGCTGGGCCAGTCCGGGTTCACCCGTACCGATGTCATCGTCGGTGTCGGCGGCGGCGCCACGACCGACCTGGCCGGTTTCGTCGCGGCGACCTGGCTGCGCGGGGTGCGCTGGATCGCCATCCCGACCACCGTGCTGGCCATGGTGGACGCGGCGGTCGGCGGCAAGACGGGCATCAACACGGCCGAGGGGAAGAACCTCGTGGGTTCCTTCCACCCGCCCGCGGGCGTGCTCTGCGACCTGGCCGCCCTCGACTCGCTGCCGGTCAACGACTTCGTGTCCGGGCTCGCCGAGGTCATCAAGGCCGGTTTCATCGCCGACCCGGTGATCCTGGAGCTCATCGAGTCCGACCCGGAGGCGGCCCGCACGCCCGCCGGCCCGCACACCGCCGAGCTGATCGAGCGCTCCATCAAGGTCAAGGCCGAGGTCGTCTCCGGCGACCTGAAGGAGTCGGGGCTGCGCGAGATCCTCAACTACGGGCACACCCTCGCGCACGCCATCGAGAAGAACGAGCGCTACAAGTGGCGGCACGGCGCGGCCGTCTCGGTGGGCATGCACTTCGCGGCCGAACTCGGCCGCCTGGCGGGCCGGCTGGACGACGCGACCGCCGACCGTCACCGCACCATCCTGGAGTCCGTCGGCCTCCCGCTGAGCTACCGCTACGACCAGTGGCCCAAGCTCCTGGAGAACATGAAGGTCGACAAGAAGTCCCGCGGCGACCTGTTGCGCTTCATCGTCCTCGACGGGCTCGCCAAGCCGACGGTCCTCGAAGGTCCGGACCCGGCCGTGCTCCTCGCCGCGTACGGCGAAGTGGGCGAGTAGTTCCACTCGGGCGTACTTGGCCCGATGTGCCTGCGCCCACGGGCACTTCGCGCCTTCCCCGGCCGTTCACACAACGGCGGCCGGGGAAGGTACCGTTCGGTAGCGAGCGGGACTCAAGGACTGAGGACTGAGGACCGAAGGCCCGCTCGCCAGCGCCAATTGCCTGTACGAGACGGAGTGGCACCGGATGCAGCACGCAGTGGGGGCTCCGCTGCCGCCGCCCCACCAGCCGGGGCACGGACCGGCCGCCGGCTGGTCGCCTGCCGGACAGCACCAGGGACTTCCGGGACACCCGGGTCCCGCACCCGTTCCCGGTTTCACCGGAGCGCCCGTGCCTCCGGGAGCCCCTCCCACCCAGGTCCCGCATCACGCGCCCCAGCCTCACGCTCCGCAGCAGCCTGCGCACCCCGCCCCCGCGCAGCCCGCGCACCACGCTCCCGTCCCGCCCACCCCGGACACCACCGGGCATGTGCAGCTGCCCCCGGGTGGCCCGGTGGCCATGCCGGCGCCGACGCCCGCCGCAGGCACGCCCGACCCCACGGCCAGCACGCTCGCCGTGCTGCTCATCGGCCCCGCGGGCGCCGGAAAGACCAGCGTCGCCAAGTACTGGGCGGACCACCGCCGGGTCCCCACCGCCCACATCAGCCTCGACGACGTACGCGAATGGGTGCGCTCGGGCTTCGCGGACCCCCAGTCGGGGTGGAACGATCATTCTGAGGCGCAGTACCGCCTGGCCCGCCGCACCTGCGGCTTCGCCGCGCGGAACTTCCTGGCCAACGGCATCTCGTGCATCCTCGACGACGCTGTCTTCCCGGACCGCCCCGTCGTCGGCCTCGGTGGCTGGAAGCGGCACGTCGGTCCCGGCCTGCTGCCCGTCGTCCTGCTCCCCGGTCTGGAGATAGTCCTGGAGCGCAACGCCGAGCGCTCCGGGAACCGCCGCCTCACCGATGAGGAGGTCGCCCGCATCCACGGCCGGATGGCCGGCTGGTACGGCTCCGGGCTGCCCATCATCGACAACTCCCAGCTCGACGTACCGGCGACGGCCCGCGTCCTGGACGACGTACTCGCCCGCTCGATCGCCAGCCCGCCACAGTGGTGAACGTCCCGCAGGACCCTCCGTCCGCACGTCCGGGGCCTCCCCCTCCACACGTCCGGCCCCGCTGAACCGGCGACATCCGGCCACCGCTCGTACGCTCGGTTCATGTCAGAGGTGTACGCGGCCCGTAGAGACCGGCTCCGGGAGCGCTGTACCGCGGGCGGCAGCGCGGCGGCGCTCGTCACCCGCCCGGCCAACGTGAGGTATCTCGCCGGCGCGGCACCGCGCGGCGCTGTGCTCCTGCTGGGCAGGGGCGAGGATCTGCTGCTGTGCGGCGGCCCGCCGAGCGGCGAGTCGGACGAGGGGCGCCCCGACGAGGCGCTGCGCGTGCAGGTGCTGCCGCGTGCCGGGGGCGACGCCGCCGTCGCCGCCGCCGATGTCGCCGCCGGACAGGGCGCCGAGTCGCTCGCGGTCGAGGAACACCACCTCACCGTGACCCGGCACCGGGCCATCCGCTCGGTGGCGCCGCGGCTGCGCCTCGCCGACCTGGGCGGCGCGGTGGAACAGCTGCGGGTGATCAAGGACGAGGAGGAGATCTCCTGTCTGCGGATCGGCGCCGAGATCGCCGACCAGGCACTGGGGGAGCTCCTGGAATCGATCCTGGTCGGCCGTACGGAACGGCATCTCGCCCTGGAGCTGGAGCGCCGTCTCGTCGACCACGGCGCCGACGGCCCGGCCTTCGCCACCTCGGTCGGCACCGGCCCGAACTCGGGGCGGTGCGGCCACCGGCCCACCGACCGGCGCGTGGAGGAGGGCGATTTCCTTTCCGTCTGTCTCGGCGCGACCTATCGCGGCTACCGCTGTGAGATCGGCCGTACGTTCGTGATCGGAACGTCGCCGGCGGACTGGCAGATCGAGCTGTACGACCTCGTCTTCGCCGCCCAGCGCGCCGGACGGGAGGCGCTGGCACCCGGTGCCGCCTACCGGGATGTGGACCGCGCGGCCCGCCAGGTACTGGACTCCGCGGGCCATACGGAAGGGCTTCCACCGCTGACCGGGCACGGTGTCGGGCTCGAAATCGACGAGGACCCGCAGCTGGGCCCCGCAGCCATGGGTAAACTGGACGCTTGCGTGCCGGTCACCGTCGAACCGGGGGTCCACCTCCCGGGCCGGGGCGGCGTCCGGATCGATGACACGCTCGTCGTACGCCCTGAGGCGGACGGCGGACCCGAGCTACTCACCATCACGACCAAGGAGCTGCTCGCGCTCTAGCTTTTCCGAGCTACGCGCGTGCGCCGGGGTCGTCCACGTCAGTCCAGGAGATTCCGCAACCGTGGCTTCCACGAACGACCTCAAGAACGGCCTGGTGC
Source organism: Streptomyces sp. NPDC058246 (assembly GCF_042881985.1). Lineage (NCBI taxonomy): Bacteria > Bacillati > Actinomycetota > Actinomycetes > Kitasatosporales > Streptomycetaceae > Streptomyces > Streptomyces sp. NPDC058246. The sequence goes on from NZ_JBHVWZ010000046.1 coordinate 57,716, forward strand.
TCAAGCTCGACGGAGGCCAGCTCTGGTCCGTCGTCGAGTTCCAGCACGTCAAGCCCGGCAAGGGCCCGGCCTTCGTGCGCACCAAGCTGAAGAACGTGCTCTCCGGCAAGGTCGTCGACAAGACGTTCAACGCCGGCGTCAAGGTCGAGACGGCCACGATCGACAAGCGCGACATGCAGTTCTCGTACATGGACGGCGAGTACTTCGTCTTCATGGACATGGACACGTACGACCAGCTCATGGTCGACCGCAAGTCCGTCGGTGACGCCGCCAACTTCCTGATCGAGGGCTTCACGGCCACCGTGGCGCAGCACGAGGGCGAGGTGCTCTTCGTCGAGCTGCCCGCCGCCGTCGAGCTCGTCATCCAGGAGACCGAGCCGGGTGTCCAGGGCGACCGCTCCACCGGTGGCACCAAGCCCGCCACCCTGGAGACCGGCCACCAGATCCAGGTCCCGCTCTTCATCACCACTGGTGAGAAGATCAAGGTCGACACCCGCACGAGCGACTACCTCGGCCGGGTGAACAGCTAACCGTGGCTGCCCGCAACACGGCCCGCAAGCGCGCCTTCCAGATCCTCTTCGAGGGCGACCAGCGCGGCGTGGACGTCCTGACGGTCCTCGCGGACTGGATCCGGCACTCCCACGCCGACACCCGACAGCCACCGGTCAGCGAGTACACGATGCAGCTGGTCGAGGGCTACGCCAAGAAGGCGGCCCGGATCGACGAGCTGCTCGCGCAGTACGCCGTCGGCTGGACGCTGGACAGGATGCCGGTCGTCGACCGCAACATCCTGCGCCTCGGTGCCTACGAGCTGATCTGGGTCGACGAGACCCCGGACGCCGTGGTGCTCGACGAGGCGGTGCAGCTGGCGAAGGAGTTCTCCACGGACGAGTCGCCCTCGTTCGTCAACGGCCTGCTGGGCCGACTGAAGGACCTGAAGCCGTCGCTCCGCCGAGACGAGGCCTAGACAAGGCCTGGTCGTACGGGAACGTACGCGAAAGCCGCGAAAACGCCGGAGGGCCCGCAGCACGTCCGCTGCGGGC
>NZ_JBHVWZ010000047.1:0-55614 GCF_042881985.1 Streptomyces sp. NPDC058246
GTAATTGGACCCTCCCCCCCCCGTTTCGCCCCGGTTGTTTCTTGTCCGAGGGGGCGGCCCGGGGGGGCCCCCCCCGGACGCCCTCGTTCCCACGGATCCAGACGTCCTCGTTCCCACGGATCCAGACGTCCTCGTTCCCATGGATCCAGACGTCCCCGTTCCCATGGATCCAGAGGTTCCTGGTCCTGGCGTCACGGTGACGAACACGTTCCGCGGCTCGGTCCCCGCGTACTCGTGGGCGAGCTCGGCGATCCGCCGGCAGCGCCTGCTTCACCCGCGTATCCATGATCGCGAGCGTACATACTAGTAGGTACAACCTCAAGGGCGCTAAGGGCGCTTAGCGTGCTGAGCCCCGATGCAGGGCAATGGGGCAACTGCCGCTGTGACGGGCTGCTCAATCCCGGTCGTCGTTCACCAGCGGCGTGAGGACCAGCATGGTGACGTCGTCACGAATGTCCGTGCAGAACCGGACGAGGTCCTCCCAGACGCCCTCGATGAGGGCCTCCGCCGTCTCCTCGTCGAACTTGGGCAGTCGGTCTGCCAGGGGGTAGAAGGCGCCGGACTCGTCCCGGCTCTCGGTCACCCCGTCGGACGCCAGGAAGAGCCGGTCACCGCGTTCGAGCTGGACGGTGCGCCTCTGGGGAGGGGACAGACCGATGAGCCCCAGTCCCAGCGGAGCTCCCGGTTCGAGGTGGAGTTCGAGGGCTTCCGCACCGCGCAGGAGCAGCGGAAGCGGATGCCCGCAGGACACCAGTCGCACCGCATCGGCGCCGGGTGAGAACTCCAGGAGTACGGCGGTGGCGAACATCTCGGGATGCTCCGTATCCGCGGAGTCCACGACCAGCCGGCGATCGAGTCGGGCCGCAGCCGCTTCCAGGTCGCGCTCATCCAGCACGGCCTCCCGGAACGCGCCGAGGAGCGAGGCGACCGTCCCGACCGCGGACAGCCCGTGCCCCTGCACATCGCCCATCACCGCCCGTACACCGTAGGGCCCGTCACGAACCTCGAAGAAGTCGCCGCCGACCAGCGACTCGCGCTGCGCGGCCTGGTACAGACCGGCACAGCGCACCGGGCCGACGCGCTCGGGCAGGGGTGGCAGGACGGCGAGCTGGGCGGCCTCCGCGACGGTCCGCACCGTGACCAGGTGCGCGTCCCGTCGGCTGCGCACCAGGGACACGAACACGCTCAGCACAGCGATGAAGCCGATGGTCAGCAGGTCGGTGTTGCCCGGCCGGTTCAGTTGCAGCTCAGGGATGTTCAGCAGCGCGACGACGATACAGCCGAACACGCCCGTCATCACAGGCCCGTAGGAGAGCACCGCCAGGGACGGAATGGCGCCCAGCAGGAAACCGATCTCCACCGGCGGGTGACTCACGAGTTCGATCGTGCACACCGCCACCAGCAGCGTGGGCGGCAGCACCCACACCCAGTGCGGGGGCGGCGAACCGCGCAGCCAGCCACGTTGCTCATTGTCCCGACGCCCGGAGGCGGCCCTGCCGGCCATAACGCTCCTCCCTACACCACCACGCTCCTCCGTTCGCCCCGCCCGCGCATTCCGGTCCGCTCGCCGACAACAACGCGTCATCGCAATGATCACGGTCGGTCAGCCCGGAGAGCTGTACGTTGGCATGCGGCCCGCGTGCGCATCCCTCCGCGGGCGCGGGGGCGCTCGGTGGAAGGTGATCCGGTGACTGCGATGGCCGGCTGGGAGTGGGACGACACCCTCTTCTCGGGGGCCGCCCCCTACTACCAGCGCGGGAGGCTCCCGTACGCCCCCGGGCTGGCGGACGTACTCGCCGAGGCTCTGCGGCCCGACGGCCTAGGGCGCCTCGTCGACGTGGGATGCGGACCGGGCACCGTCGGTCTGAGCCTGGCGCACTTGTTCCGGGAGATCGTCGGGGTGGACCCGGACGGCGGGATGATCGATGAGGCCAGGCGTCGCGCCGCCGAGGCGGGAGTGACCGCGAAAGCCCGGTGGGTGCGGATCCGGGCCGAGGATCTGCCCGCGGCTCTGGGCACGTTCACCGTGGCGACCTTCGGCCAGTCCTTTCACTGGATGGATCGCGACCTGGTGGCGGCGACCGTCAGGGACATGCTCCGGCCCGGCGGGGCACTGGTGCACATCTCGGACCTGAAGACCGAGCGCCGGACCGTCGACGGTCTCCCGCATCCCGCGGTGCCCTACGCGGCGATGGACGAGCTCGTCAGGCACTACCTGGGGCCGGTCCGGCGAGCCGGCCGCGGCGTGCTGCCGCACGGAACACCCGGTGGTGAGGCCGAGGTGCTCACCCGGGCGGGGTTCTCCGGTCCCCAGCGCCATGTCGTGCCCGGCGGCCGGCCGCTCGAACGCACGCCGGACGACGTCGCCGCGTGGCTGTTCTCGATGTCGTCCTCGGCCCCGCATCTGTTCGGCGCGCGCCGCGAGGACTTCGAGGCGGACCTGCGTCGCCTCCTGTGGGAGGCGTCCCCGTCGGGCCTGTTCTCCGAACGCCTTCCGAGCACCGAGGTGTTCATCTGGTGGAGTGGGCCGCACCGTGCCTCATGAGCGTCGGCCCGCTCTTCGCCCAGGAGCTGGGCGGCCGCGGCCCCCTGTCACCAGCCCGTGAGCAGCAGATGGTTGAGCAGCAACGCGAGAGTGGCCTGCGCGGTGAGCCAGGCGCGGGGCCGGGGGAGGAACGCGGACGCCGCCAGCAGCCACATCGCGAACGGCAGCCAGATGCGTTCCGTCTCCGCCTTGCTCATGCCGGAGAGGTCGGCGATGAGCAGCGCGAGCAGGGCGGCGAGGACGAGGAGGGCCAGTCGGGGTTCGGAGGCCGGGGTGCGCAGGGCCGGTCGGGGTTCGGAGGCCGGGGTGCGCAGGGCCTGTCGGGGTTCGGAGGCAGGGGTGCGCAGGCAGGTACGGATGCCCTTGCGGACGGGAGCCGCGCAAGCCCTGCGTAGACCCGCAACCGTGGCCGGGCCCACGATCAGTGCCGTACAGGCGAGATTCGCCCACACCCAGTAGCTGTACGGGCGGATGCCGCCGACCCCTTCGTAGTAGCGGGTGACCAACAGCCGATACGCCTCCCACCAGTTGAAGCCGGCCAGGGTGAACACGGCGGGGATCACGGCGAGACCGGCGAGGAGGTAGGGGAGGGGGCGGAGCCGACTGGAGCCGAGCAGCAGCACGGCGGCGGCGATGACCGCGAACAGCGTCAGGCCGTACGAGAGATACGCGGTGAGGCCGAAGAGGAGCCCGGAGACGAATCCGGTCGCCCCGGACCCGTGCCCGGTGACCGCCAGCGCGAGGAACGCCACGGCCCAGGCGGCGACCGCGGCGAAGTAGCCGTCCGCGGACGTGCCCACCCACACCGCGGCCGGGGCGAGGACGAGGAAGGGCGCGGCACGGCGAGCGAGAGCCTCTCCGGACAGCGCGCGCACAGCGACGAGCACCGCGACCGGCGCCGTCGCCCCGACGGTGATGCACCAGACGCCCGCCCAGCCTCCGCCGCCCAGCCCGATCCGGTCGAGGAGGACGAAGGTGACGGTGGCGGCGGGGGGATGCCCGGCGATGTGCGCAGGCCAGGGGGCGGGGGAGTGGGCCACGATGTGGTGGGTGAAGTCCCGCAGCGTGCCCGGGAGGTCGTGGAAGCGGCTGATGACCCGGAGGTACTCGTTCGGGGTCGTCAGCCGCCCGGCGATCCCGCGCTGCCAGCCGTCGACCAGCGCGAGCGAGAACGTCCAGGCCAGGGCGGTACCCCAGGCACTGAACAGCAGAGCCCGCCAGGGCAGGCGCGCGGCGAGGACAGGCCCGTACGCCACGACGGCGACGGCCAGCGCGATCGCGGCCGGTGTGCCCGGACCGACGTGCGGCTCCCACTGGGCGAACACGGGGGGCCAGCGGACGAAGAGTGAGTGGTCGCTGTGTTGGATGCCGTTGCCGACCAGGACGGCCACGACGACGAGCAGGGCGGCGGCCAGGGCCGCGGAAAGATCGCGGAGAAGATCGCGGTTCACACCGGCACGCTAGGCCGCGGGAGGCCCTGCGGAGCCGCCGCAGGTGTGGACGTCAGCGTTTCGTCATGGTTCACGGACCCTTTCGGGGGGTGTCCCCGTCCTACGGTCGGGTCATGCCACGCTCTCCCTCCTCCCCGGCGTTCTGGCGCAGCCCGCTGCGCGGCCCCTGGTTCACCTCCGTGCTCGGCGTCGTGCTGCTCGGCGGGATCACCATCCTGTTCGTGACCGGTCTCGTGTCGTACGCCGCCTACAACCCGGGCCTCTCGCCGGTGAACGACATGACCCCGGACAAGGGCCTCCTCGGCTTCTACCTCTTCTCCTGGCCGACCGACCCGACCTGGCTGTACCGCCTCACGCAGGGCGTCCACGTCACGCTCGGCATCGTGCTGATCCCCGTACTACTGGCGAAGTTGTGGTCGGTGGTGCCCAAGCTGTTCACCCTGCCGCCCGCACGGTCGCTCGCGCACGCGCTGGAGCGGATCTCGCTGCTCCTGCTGGTCGGGGGCGCGCTGTTCGAGTTCACCACCGGCGTACTCAACATCCAGCTCGACTACATCTTCCCCGGCTCGTTCTACCCGCTGCACTTCTACGGGGCCTGGGTGTTCTTCGCCGCCTTCGTGGCGCACGCGGTGCTGCGGGTCCCGGCGGCGGTGCGCAACCTGCGCCATCTGCGGGACGAAGGAGCCGACGAAAAGCAGGACGACGAAGGGAAGCTGTTGTCGCCCGACCCGGTCGAGCCCACGGTCTCGCGCCGTGGCGCTCTCGGTGTGGTGGGCGGCGGGTCGCTGCTCCTGCTCGCCACGACGGCGGGCCGGAGCTTCGACGGCCCGCTGCGCGAGACAGCCGTACTCGCGCCGCACGGCGGCCCCGAACCGGGCACCGGGCCCAGCGGCTTCCAGATCAACAAGACGGCCGCGTCGCGCGGGATCGACGTGACGGAGACGAGCGACGAGGCGTGGCGGCTGACGGTCCGGGCGGCCGGGCGGACGGTCCGGTTGAGCCGGACCGATCTGCTCCAACTCCCGCTCCACAGTGCCGCGTTGCCCATCGCCTGCGTCGAAGGCTGGTCGACCTCCGACCAGTGGTGGCGGGGCGTGCGACTGCGGGATCTGGCCCGGCTCGTCGGATACGAGGAGGCCACGGCGCCCGACGTACTGGTGGAGTCGCTCCAGCGGCACGGCGCGTTCCGCCGGGCCGCGCTGCGTGACAACCAAGTGCGTGACCCGCGTTCCCTGCTCGCCCTGTTCGTCAACGGTGAGCCCCTGACCCCCGATCACGGCTACCCGGCGCGGATCATCGTCCCCGCCGCACCCGGTGTCCTCAACACCAAGTGGGTGGCCCGGATGACGTTCGGAGACCTGTGATGCCACGCGACTCTCGGAGCCCTCTGCGCCGCGACCACCGGAACCTCCTGCGACGCGACTACCGGAAACTTCTCGGCAGCCCGCTGCAACTCCTGCTGCTCGCCTGTTCGTTCGCGCTCGCGGGATACGCGGGGGTGCGGCTGCTCGCGGACGACTGGTTCGGGGTGGCGCTGTGGTTCGTGGGTGCGGCGGTGCTGCACGACCTGGTGCTGGTGCCGTTGTACGCGGGGGCGGACCAGGTCCTCACGCGGGCGCTCGGCGCGGCAGGCCGCCGGGAGTGGATTCTCTTCGTCCGTGTCCCGGCGGCGCTCTCAGGTCTGCTCCTGCTGATGTGGTTCCCGCTGATCACCGGTCAGGTGGCGGACGAATACCGGTCCGCCACCGGCCTCTCCGGTCACGGGTTCCTGGCCCGCTGGCTGCTGATCACGGCGGTGCTCTTCGGAGGTTCGGCGGTGCTGCTCGTGCTGCGGTCGAGGCGATCTCCGCGATCGCGGCGGTTGCGCAGGGCGACGAAGGAGCGGCCGCCGGTCATCCACTGATCGACCGGGCGCCAGCCCGCGCGCGCCGCGTGCCGGAGCAGGGCCGGTGTGCCCAGGCGGGCCCAGGGGAAGTCGGGGCCCGCGGCGCCGCGGGCGTCGGTGACCCGGACGATATGGACGCTGACACGTTCGTCGACGTCCACGTCCGGGAGCGTCTCGGCGATCAACAGCCCTTCGGGCGCGATGAGTTGGCTCATCCGGCGCAGCAGGGCGGCCGGGTCGCCGCCGATGCCGACATTGCCGTCGAGGAGGAGTGCGGTGTCCCAGCGGCCCTCCGCCGGGAGCGGTTCGAACACGGAGCGCCGCAGCGCCTGGCCGCCGAGCCGCACGGTGTGTTCGACGGCGGCCTCGCTGACGTCGACCCCGAGTACGGGCCGCCCCCGGGCCGCGAGCTCGGCGACGAGCCGCCCCGGCCCGCACCCCACGTCGAGCACGGCCCCCTCACAGCGCCCCAGCACCATCAGGTCCACCGCGTCGGCACGCGCGCACCACCGCTCCACTTCCAGGGGCAGCAGCCAGCCGTCGGCCCGCCGCAGGAAGAGCGGGCCGCGCCCGGCGCCCAAGGCGTCGGAGTAGGGATCGACGGACCATGGGCGCGCCGTCTCGCGCGGGGTGCTTGGCCCGGGGGATGCGGGTTGGCGTGGGGTGCTTGGTCCGGGGAGTGCCTTCTTGCGTGCGGCGCTTGGTCCGGGGGGTGCCGTCTGGTGTGCCGCGCTTGGTCCGGGAGATGCCGTCTGGTGTGCGGTGCTCGCTCTCGGCGGCGGGGTTTCGTGCGTGGTGCTCGCTCTCGGCGGCGGGGTTTCGTGCGTGGTGCTCGCGCTCGGCGACGCGGATTCGTACGTCTTGCTCGCGCTCGGCGACGCGGATTCGTACGTCGTGCTCGCCGCCGGCAACGCGGATTCGTACGTCATGCCCGCCCCCGGCGGTGCGCTCGCGCAGGCGGTACTCACCCCGTGCGGCGTGGTCTCGTGTGCGGCGCTCATCGGCCGGCCGCAGCCCTGAGGCGGCTCAGCTCGGCGGCGAAACGGGTACCGGGCGCGGCCGCGGCGACCGCCTCCGCGTCGACGGCGGTGTCGACGTCCCGGAGGCGTGGCAGATCGCTCACGCGCAGACCGGCGGCGACGAGTCGCGCACGCTGCACCGCGCCCGTCGTGGGCGTCGACATCGGCACGCCCTGGAGCAGCTGGGGATCGGGGTCCGCGAGCCCCAGCGCCCAGAAGCCGCCGTCCTCGGCCGGCCCGAAGTACGCCTCGCAGTCGGCGAAGTCCACACCGAGGAGCTCGGGTGTCACCTGCGGCGTGTCCATGCCGATGAGCAGTGCGGGCCCGTCGCAGCCCGCGAAGGCGGCGGCCAGCCGCTCGTCGAGCCCTCCCGAACTCTGCGGTACGACCTCGAAGCCGGGCGGCAGCCAGGGACCAGGCACCCCGTCGAGGACCAGTACACGGCGCCTCGCCGGCGTCGCCGCCACCGTCCGCAGCGTGTCCACGAGGGCCGCCTCGGCGAGCAGCGCCGCTTGTCGGGGCGTGAACGGCGGGGTGAGCCGGGTCTTCACCCGCCCCGGCAGCGGTTCCTTGGCGATGACGAGGAGAGTCGTCACTGGGTGGTTCCTCCCTGGGAGGGGGTGCGCCGAGCGGCGAGGGGGTGGGACGACGCGGCGGGCGGCTCGGCCAGTACGCGGCGCATGTCCCGTACCGCCTGCCAGGTGCCTCGCCAGGTGCCGGTGACCTTGGAGGCACCGCTGCGTGGCAGGTAGGGCACGTCGTGCTCGGTGATGCGCCAGCCGGCGTCGGCAGCGCGCACGACCATCTGGAGCGGATAGCCACTGCGGCGGTCCGTGAGCCCGAGGGCGAGCAGCGGTTCCCGGCGGGCGGCGCGCAGCGGCCCGAGGTCGTGGAGGCGCAGGCCGGTGCGGTGGCGGAGCATCCGGGACAGGGCGACGTTGCCCGCCCGGGCATGCGCGGGCCAGGCGCCCCGCCCCTGCGGGCGGCGCCGACCGAGCACGAGGTCGGCCCCGCCGTCACGCACCTCGCGCACGAAGGGCACGAGCTGGGCCGGGTCCAGCGAGGCGTCGCAGTCGCAGAAGCACACGATGGCCGCGGTGGCGGCGCCGAGCCCCGCGTGGCAGGCGGCGCCGAACCCGCGCCGCGGCTCGCGCACGACGGTCGCGCCGAGGCCGCGGGCCAGTTCCGCCGAGCCGTCCGTGGAGCCGTTGTCCACGACCAGCGCGCGCCAGCCGGACGGGATGCGGGCGAGCACCCAGGGCAGGGCCTCGGCCTCGTTCAGACAGGGGAGGACCACGTCGACTTCCGGGTCCGTTGGGGGAGAGGTCGTCACGGCTTTCACCCTACGAACGCGAAAGGGAAATATCGGACTTCAGGTCCTTACGAAACACGGACGTCGAGGCGGGAGCGCGGCGCGGACATGAGGCCGGTGGGAGGCTGGACCCATGCATGAGCCGTACGAATCCCCAGGTGCCGGACCTGTCCCGAGCGAGTACGAGGACACGACACGTGTCCTCGTCGTCGACGACGACCCCACGGTCGCCGAGGTCGTCTCCGGCTACCTCGACCGCGCCGGGTACGTCGTGGACCGTGTCGCGGACGGACCCGCCGCGCTCGCCCGCGCCGCCGCGCACTGGCCGGACCTGGTGGTACTGGACCTGATGCTGCCCGGGATGGACGGGCTGGAGGTGTGCCGCAGGATGCGCAGCCGTGGGCCCGTGCCCGTCATCATGCTCACCGCGCGCGGGGACGAGGACGACCGCATCCTGGGCCTGGAGGTCGGCGCCGACGACTACGTCACGAAGCCGTTCAGCCCCCGCGAGTTGGTCCTCAGGGTGGAGTCGGTCCTGCGTCGCGCCCGGCCCGCCACCGGTGCCCGTACCCTCCACCTGGCCGGCCTCGCCGTCGACCCCGCCGCCCGCCGGGCCACCAAGAACGGCGAGGAACTCGCCCTCACCATCCGCGAGTTCGACCTCCTCGCCTTCTTCCTCCGCAACCCGGGTCGGGCGTACAGCCGCGAAGACCTGATGCGCGAGGTGTGGGGCTGGGACTTCGGTGACCTGTCGACGGTCACGGTTCACGTACGCCGCCTGCGCGGCAAGGTCGAGGACGACCCGGCGCGACCCCGCCTGATCCAGACGGTGTGGGGCGTCGGCTACCGCTTCGAGGAGCCGCCGGCCGGCGAGGAGTCCGTGCATCGCGAGGTCGCGCTCGGCGAGGAGCCCGCTCATCGCGGGGAAGCCGTGTCCCGCGAGCAGGCCGCGCCCGGAGAGGGTTCGGCGCAGAGCGGGGAAGCCAGGCACCGCGGGGAGGCCGCGCACGGGCAAGCCGCGCCCGGAGAGGGGTTCGCGCTGCGTGGTGAGGCCGCACCCGGCGAGGGGTTCGCGCGGCGCGGGGAAGCCGTGCGTCGCGGAGACGCCGTCCAACGCGGGGGAGCGGTCTGATCATGCGCGACATGTTGCTCATCGCCCTGTACGCCTTCCTCGGCGCCGTCGCGGCCGGACTGCTCGGCGCCGGTGCGCTCAGGCTGATCCGGCGGCGCTCGCTGACCGCCTCCCTCGCCGTCGTCGCCGCCGTGGCGGTCACCGCGATGCTCGCGGGGACGTTGGCCGTGGCGTGGGCGATGTTCCTCTCCTCGCACGACCTGAGCGTCGTCACGACCGTGGTGGCCATGGCGGCCGTGGTGTCCCTGGCCACCGCGCTGTTGCTGGGCCGTTGGGTCGTCGCCCGCAGCCGCGCACTCACCCTCGCCGCACGCTCCTTCGGGGACGGCGGCGACTTCGCGGCCCCCGACGGTCCAGCCACCGCCGAACTCGCCGCACTGGGACGCGAGTTGGCGGCGACCAGCGCGAAGCTCACCGAATCCCGCGAGCGCGAACGCGCCTTGGAGACCTCGCGACGCGAACTCGTCGCCTGGATCTCGCACGACCTGCGCACCCCGCTGGCCGGGCTGCGCGCCATGTCGGAGGCCCTGGAGGACGGGGTCGCCGCCGACCCGGACCGCTACCTCCGCCAGATCCGCACGGAGGTCGAGCGCCTCAACGACATGGTCGGCGACCTGTTCGAGCTCTCCCGGATACACGCCGGGACGCTGGCCCTGTCTCCCTCCCGCATCTCCGTCTACGACCTCGTGGGCGACGCCCTCGCGGGCGCGGACCCGCTGGCCCGCGAACACGGCGTCCGGCTGGTCGGCGACCGCATCGAGCCGGTGCCGGTCGAGGTGGACGGCAAGGAGATGAGTCGAGTCCTGGGCAATCTGCTCGTCAACGCGATCCGCCGTACTCCCGCCGACGGCACGGTCGCGGTCGCCGCCGAGCGGTCCGACGAGGGTGTCGTCCTGTCCGTCACCGATGGCTGCGGCGGCATCCCCGAGGAGGATCTCCCGCGCGTCTTCGACACCGGCTGGCGCGGCACGCACGCGCGCACGCCGCCCGCCGGAGCGGGCCTCGGCCTCGCGATCGTCCGCGGCATCGTCGAGGCCCACCAGGGTCAGGCCGCCGTACACAACGTCCCCGGCGGCTGCCGCTTCGAGGTCACGCTTCCTACGGCGGGGGCGTGAGCGGAGGCTCCGATGGTCGGGGACTCCGGCTTCGCCGGACAGCTACGGGGCATGGCGAGGTAGGGCTGGGCGGCCGACGCGGAGGCTCCGGCGGCTGGGCCTCAGGCCGGGGGCCGGCGGGCCGGCTTGGCTGCTTCGGCTCCGCCGACCGGCCTGCACTTAAACGGCGACGCGATACGAGGACCGGGTGAGCACCCAGGATTCGGACGTTGGGCGCCACGCACCGAGCAGCCCCGCGTCACTCCCTGCTCGGCCCGGCCGTCCCCCGTGTCAGTCCCTGCTCGGCCCGGCCGTACTCCCGCGTCACCCTGCTTGGCCCGGCCGTACTCCCGCGTCACCCTGTTTGGCCTGGCCGTACTCCCGCGTCACCCTGCTCGGTCCGGCCGTACCCCGCGTCTCCCCCTGCTCGGCCCAGCCGTACCCCCGCGTCACTCCCTGCTCAGCCCCGCCGTACCCCCGCGCAGCCCCGACTCACTCCCCGCGCAGCCTCGCCGTCGCGAACTCTCGCATCCCCTCCGCGAATCCGACCTCGGCCTTCCAGCCCAGCTCGGCGCGCAGTCGTGAAGAGTCCGCGGTGATGTGGCGTACGTCCCCGAGCCGGTACTCGCCGGTCACGACGGGCTCGGGGCCGCCGTAAGCGGAGGCCAGCGCACGCGCCATCTCGCCGACCGTGTGAGGCTCGCCGCTCCCGGTGTTGTAGGCGCTCAGCGCCCCCACCTCCCGCGGCTCGGCTTCCAGGGCCGCCACATTGGCCGCCGCCACGTCACGTACGTGCACGAAGTCCCGTCGCTGGCCGCCGTCCTCGAAGACGCGCGGCGCCTCGCCCCGGGCGAGCGCGGACCGGAAGAACGAGGCGACCCCCGCGTACGGGGTGTCGCGCGGCATCCCCGGTCCGTACACGTTGTGGTAGCGCAGCGACACGGCCGAACCGCCCGTCGACCGGGCCCACGCCGCCGCCAGATGCTCCTGGGCCAACTTCGTCGTCGCGTACACGTTCCGCGGGTCGACCGGAGCGTCCTCACCGACCAGTCCCGGTGTCAGATCCTCACCGCACCGGGGGCACCGGGGCTCGAAACGCCCCGCATCCAGATCGCTGAGCGCCCGGGGCCCGGGCCGCACCACGCCGTGCCACTCGCACTCGTACCGCCCCTCCCCGTACACCACCATGGACCCGGCGAGCACGAGCCGCCGCACCCCCGCGTCGACCATGGCGGTGAGCAGCACCGCCGTACCGAGGTCGTTTCGTGACACATACTCGACGGCGTCGCCGAAACCCGTCCCCAGCCCCACCATCGCCGCCTGATGGCACACGGCGTCCACGCCCGGCAGCGCGGATGCGACCGCCTCGGCATCCCGCACATCCAGGCCGTCGCGCAGGTCGAACACGACCGCCTCGTGCCCGCGGGCGGTCAGTGCCTCGACGACATGGGACCCGATGAACCCGGCACCGCCGGTGACCAGTACTCGCATACGCCCACGCTAGGACCGTGACCGCATCACACGTCAGCACCGAGCCCGCCATGTCACGGGTCCGTAAGACCCGGAGGGCTCCGGCAGCGCGGCGGCCGTCTACCGGGGCGTACCCGAGTACGGCTTCACCACGGACGGCTGCAGGGCGTCAGGGCATTGCCGGAGAGCGGCAGAGTTCAGCTGAAGCTTGCTGCCGGAAACCCCTGTTCAGGTCTGGCCGCCCAGTGTCTACGGTTGCCTGGGCGGTCTTCGGGAGGCTGAGCCGGGCCCGCCGGTCGTGACGGCGGTCTGAGACGCCTACGGGGGAACGATGGTCTACGTGGTGATGGCGGCGGCAGCCGTGGTGTCGATTCTGGCGATCGCGATGGCGGTGCTCGCACGCCGGGAGCGACGGCGGATGTCTTCCAGTCCGGAAGCCCATCGGATCGAGGCGAGGGCCACCTGGGGCCTACGCGATGCGCGCCGTCGGGCTCACGCCTATCACCATTTCGCCGATGTCAACGGCATCAGCGCCATGCGCGATCGCGACTCCCGCTAGCGTTCAGTACGCGATGGGGCCCGCCCGTCCGGCGGTTGTCCCGTAGGAGTGTGTGTCGTCCGGCGAGGGCGGCGGTTGTGAAGGCCGCCGATGCCGAGCATCGGCGCGCACAGCCGCGGCCTTTCGGACGAGGGCTGATACGGGAACTGCGTATCGCCGCAGGTGATGGAGCGTCTATTTTGTGGCTCATGCACCAGGACCGAGGACGCGACCGTCGCCCGGCTCGTCGCGTGGGGTCTGCGCGTGCTCCGTACCAGGCACCGGCCTTGGTGGTCGAAGGGGCCGATGTCGTGATCGTCGGGTACTTCTCCGCCAAACAGAAGGACTTCGCCGCGCACATGGACTCCGCGGCCGCGGAGATGGCGGCGCACGGCGCTCGGGTCGTGGGGCGGCTCGTGCAGCGGCGCGGGGTCTCGGACGGCGGCGTCAAGAAGATGGCCCTGCCGTATTCATCGCGGACGCTCGTCAGCTACGGGAAGGTCCGTGAAGTGGCCGCGGCCTGTGAACGCACCCATGCTGACGCGGCGGTCTTCCTGACGCCATTGACGGGGCGTCAGCGGCGAGTGCTGACCGCGGTGCTCGGCTGCCCCGCCGTGAGTCTCGCCGAAGCCCTGACAGTCCACTGACCCCTACAAGTGGCTGCCTGGGCTGACCGCTTAGGCCGGCCGCCTGGACTGACCGCTAAGAGTGGCGGCCTGGCCTGAGCGCTACGAGTCGCGTCTTGCACCGACCGCTACGAGTGGCCGCCCGGAGCGGATGGCTGCCGCAGCCCAATATTCGTTGATCCCCGTTGCGCGGGGTGTCGCACGGCCTCGGCTGATCCCCCGCTTCACTTCGGCGCCCCTGCCGAACCCGTGGACGAGGGCTTGGCGCCGTAGCGCGGGCCGCGCTGCTGATCGGTACTGTCGGAAGTGATCGCCACTCGTTCCCGGCTCCCGGCTCCCGGCTCCCGGTTCCTGGACCCGGGTCGGGGAGGGGAAGGAGGCAGGGTGTCGTGACCGTGATCTCCGTGAAGTCCGCGCGGGTGAGGGACGGGCTCACGCTTCCGTATGCCGAAGCGGGCTATCCCGGTGGCACGCCGGTCGTCTTCGTGCATGGCCTCGCCGACTCTTGGTGGTCCTTCGAACCCCTTCTGAGGCGTCTCCCGGCATCGTTGCACGGCTACGCGCTCTCCCAGCGCGGCCATGGCGACGCCGACCGTCCTCCCGACGGCTACACGCCCGAGGACTTCGCCTCCGATCTGGTGGCCTTTCTCGACGCCGTCGGCATCCGACGCACCCTGCTGGTCGGGTCCTCCAGCGGTGGCGTGGCCGCCCGCATGGTCGCGGGCAGCCATCCGGACCGGATCTCGGGGCTGGTGCTGATCGGCGTTCCTGGCACGCTCACCGACAAGCCGGCGGTGACCGGATTGCAGGAGAGGGTCCAGGGCCTCTCCGACCCCGTCCCCCGTGCCTTCGTCGAGGAGCTCATGAACGGCATGGCGGCCGGTCCAGTCGCCAGGGGACTCATGGAGACCATGATCGACGAACACCTCAAGGTCCCCGCGTACGTCTGGCAAGAGACGCTGCGTGGCTTGCTGGAGGCCGACCTCCGTGCGACTCTGGCCGGCATTTTGGTGCCCACACTGCTCCTCTGGGGTGAACAGGACGACATCCTGCCCCGCAGCGACCAGCAGACCATCCTCGACGCCATCCACGGAGCACGCCTCCTCACCTACGAAGGATCAGGTCACGGCCTCCACTGGGAAAAGCCCGACCGAGTGGTCGCCGACATCGCTGCCTTCGCCCACCACATCGACCCCCCTGGGGCTCCCGACGCTCCGTGAAGATTGCGCCGCCAGCCGCCAGCCGCCAGCCGCCAGCCGCCGGCCGCCGGCCCGGGATTCGGAGAGGGGCGAGTGCGAGGGTGCGAGCTCAGGGTTCGATGACGAGGCGTTCGACGAGGCCGTCGCGGAGTGTGAACCGGTAGTGCAGATCCACGGTGCCGCCGGGGAAATCGCCTTCGAGGTGGTGCGTGGCTGTGTAGTGCGTGGCGTCGGCCTGCTGAGCGCCGGTGAGCTGGATGGTGTAGGTGAATTCGGTGGCGGACCGGTCCAGCCACCGCTCGATCGCTGCGGTGCCCTCATGGGTTCTGCCGTCGTCGATCACCGTGGCGTCCCCGGTGAACGCCGTGATCGCGGTGGCCGAGTCGTGCTCGAGGTGGGCTTTCAGGTAGCGGATGATCATTTCGGGCAGAGCGTCCGGGGTGATGGTCCGGGGCTCGTTGTCGTGCATGAGGAACCTCGCGTTGGTGTCGGAGTCAGACGGTCGGGGTGGTGCCGCCGTCGATGACGTGCTCGGCTCCCACGATGGCCGAGGCGCGGTCGGAGACCAGGAAGGTCACGAGTTCGGCGACTTCCTCGGGCCGGTTGGGGCGGCCGAGGGGGATGCCTCCCAGGGAGTCCATGAGTCGGGCCAGCGCCGCTTCCTGGGTGATGCCCGCGTCGTGGGCGATCCGGGCGACGAGGTGGTCGGCGGCCGACGTCTGCACGAAGCCGGGGGAGACGGTGTTGACGCGGACGCCGTGCGGGGCGACCTCATTGGCCAGGCCCTTGCTGTACGTGGTCAGGGCGGCTTTCGCGGCGGCGTAGGCCAGGGTTCCGTTCCACAACGGCATGCGGCGCTGGATCGAGGTGACGTGCACGATCACACCCTTGCCCAAGGCGATCATGTGCGGGAGCAGAGCGCGGTCCAGACGGACGGCGGCCAGCAGGTTCACGTTCAGTTCCGTGGCCCAGTCGTCCTCGCCGAGCGCCGCGAATCCGCCGGCCGGTGCCTCGGAGCCACCGAGGGTGTTGACCAGGATGTCGACGCCTCCCATGCGGGTGTCCGCCTCGGCGACGACATGGTCGGCGCCGGCGGCGGTGGACAGGTCCGCGGCGATGAACGTCTTCTCCTCGACGTCGTCGGGGCGGCTGCGGGCGGTGACGAGTACCGTCGCGCCGGCCTGGGCGAGGCGTCGGGCGATGGCGGCACCGGTGCCCTTGGTGCCGCCGGTGACCAGGGCGCGTCGGCCTTCGAGGGACTCGCTGATGGGTGTGGTCACGGTGTGTTCCGTTCCCGGGTGCGGGCCGGGAAGGCCAGCTCCGCTCCCGTCCTTACTGCTAAAATAGAAGCTACTGACTTCGACTTTAGCAGTAACTGAGGGGATGGTCGCCGTGGCAAGCCGGATCAGGATGGAGGACCGGGAGTGCCCGCTGTCCACGACGGTGGAACACGTCGGTGAGTGGTGGACACTGCTGATCCTCCACGACGCCTTCGACGGCTACACCCGCTTCGACCAGTTCCAGGAGAACCTCGGCATCTCCTCCAGCATGCTCACCACCCGGCTGAAGACCCTCGTCGCGGACGGTCTGCTGGAGCGTCGGCCCTACCAGGCCAACCCCGTCCGTCATGAGTACGTGCTGACCGAGCTGGGGCGTTCCCTGCGCCCTGTGATCGTCGCCCTGGCCGCCTGGGGCAACTCCCGCCTCGCCCCCGCGGAGCGGAGCATGATCCTCGTGGACACGGACAGCGGCGCGGAGGTCGAGCCCGTCGTCGTCGACGCCAGGACGGGCCGCCGACTCGACGACAGCGCCACATACGTCTTCACGGCAGGCCCCGCGGCGAGCGCTGCCATGCGCAACCGCTATGCGACCCGACCGGAAATCGCGGCGGAAGGCGGGTAAGGCACGCGCCATCCCGGCGGAAGGCGCGTAAGGCGCGCGCTGTCAGCCCTGCGCGACGGCCCCCGTTCGTCACGCGCCGGATCTCACCGCCCGAGAGGTGCGGGGGAACTGCCCACGCACCGGGCCGGGGCACATGGCGGGGGAGTGGGCCGGATTCACGCGGTGATGACGGCGGCGCCGGTACGGCCGCCGTCGACGTCAACCACCGTCCCGTGCACAAAGGCGGCTTCGTCGCTTGCCAGCCAGACGGCGGCGTGCGCGATGGCGTCCGGGCCGCCCACGTCGCCGGCAGGGGTCCCCTTCATCATGGCCTCACCGGGGTGAGGCTCGCTCTGCCCGGCGGTGCGGGTGACGATCACGCCTGGCGAGATCGCGTTCACTCGCACCCCCGACGGTCCGAATTCCGCGGCCCACGCCCGGGTGAGAGTCTCCACCGCGCCCTTGGTGGAGCTGTAGAGAGCGCCGATCGGGATGCCCAGACGTGCGACCCAGGAGCCCAGATTGATGATGGCTCCGCCGCCGGCCTGCGCCATGGCCGGAGCGACGGCGGCGGTCAGGAAGAACGGCGCTTTGACATTGACCGCGTAGACCCGGTCGAAGGTCTCCTCGTCCGTGGCGGTGGTGGTGGCGCCCGGGTAGATGCCGGCGTTGTTGACCAGGATGTCGATCCGGCCGCCCAGCGTTTCACGTGCCCGCTCGGCCAGGTCCTGGGAGGCCCGCGCGCTGCCGTCGAGGTCTGCCTCCACGAAATCGGCACGGCCGTCGGCGGCCTGAATCCCCGCAACGACCTGCGCCCCGCGCTCTCGGTGGCGCCCCGACACGACGACGTGGGCTCCTTCGGCAGCGAAGGCTTCCGCGATCGCCCGTCCGATATTGCTCGTCGATCCCGTGACGAGTGCGGTCTTGTCCTGCAGTCGTCCACTCATGGCGTTCCCTCTTGTTCTGGCTCTCCGAGGCCGGGCGAAGCCGCCCGGCTCTTGCCCGCACGGCTCAATGGCCTGAACCGTGAGGTCGACTGTGCTCCGATGAAAATGGACTAGCAAGTCCAATCGTGGGCGGCTGTGCACTGCCCCTGAGGCATGTACCGGGCCGTCTGCGAGGGTGCAGCCGTAGTGTGGACCTGCCGGTCCAGTTGAGGAGAGAGTGATGCCGCAAGCGTCTACCGCGAAAGGGCGGGCCACGCAGGCTCGCATCGTCGAGGGCGCCGCCGAGGTGCTCCGCGAGAGGGGCGTCGCGTTCGCGACACTCGATGACATCCGCGTCCGCACCGGCACCAGCAAGAGCCAGCTCTTCCACTACTTCCCCGGCGGCAAGGACGAACTACTGCTGGCGGTGGCCCAGTTCGAGGCGGACCGCGTCCTGGACGACCAGCAGCCGCACCTGGGATGTCTGGACTCCTGGGAGTCGTGGTACCGGTGGCGGGACGTGGTGGTGGAACGCTACGAACTCCAGGGCGACCAATGCCCGTTGGGATCCCTGTTCCTGCAAGTCGGGCGGTCCGCACCGGGCGCGAGGGCGATCGTGGTCGAGCTCATGCGCCACTGGCAGGAGTCCCTCGCGCACGGCATCCGCGCCCTCCGGGACCGCGGGCTGGTCTCGCCGTCCCTCGATGTCGACGAGACGGCCGCCGCGCTGCTCGCCGGAGTCCAGGGAGGTGTCTCGATCATGATGTCCACGGGCAACTCCACCCACCTCAAGGCCGCGCTCGACGCCGGGATCGCCTACCTCCGTGCGACGACGGCGAGTACTGCCTGACCGTCAACCAGCACGAGCGTCGATCATCTCGTGCCGTTCACCGAAGTGCGAGGCAGCGGGGCATCGGCAGGGGCGGCGAAGGGGCGGGAAGCGCAATCCGGTCGATCAGGACGACTTGTGCGCCCCCATCGCGGTGTCCGCGGTGATCTGCCGTCCGAGCCCGGCCGGGACCCGAGCGCGTGGGGAGTGCCCGCGCCAGTACGCCGCGCTCGTCCAGCCGGGGCAACGCGAAGCCCCGGCTGGACGGGGGAGACCAGCCGGGGCCGTGAGTGGTGGCGTGCGGAGGGCGGTCGCCTCTCGGCGGAAGGCTCCATGGGGCTTCAGCCGAACGATCGTCCCCATGGGCTATAGGTGAGGCCCGGGGACACTGTCCCCTCCGCAGCCACGTATAGGTGAACGGTCAACCGTCTGGGGTTGTTCCCGGCACGGCTCGACGGCCGCTGTGAGCTGAGGCACGCTCCCTTGCGGAGGACTCAGTCGAGGAAGTCGGCGATGAGGGCGGCGAATTCGTCGGGGGTGGCCAGGCGGACGCCGAGGGATTCGGCCTTGGCGCGCTTGGATCCCGCGCCCTCTCCGGCGACAACCAGGGACGTCTTCTTCGAGACACTGGAGGACGAGCGGCCACCGGCGCGCTCGATGAGCTCGTTCATCTGGTTGCGGCTGAGTTTCTCCAGCGTTCCGGCCATCGCGCCGGTGACCACGACAGTCATCCCGGCCAGCGGCCCACCCGTCGTCTCCGCGCCGTCCGCGCCGCCGTCGGCGTCGCCCGGAGTGGCCGGCGGGGTGGCGCCGGGCTCGGTCATGTTCACTCCGGCGTCGGCGAGTTTGTCGATCAGCGGGGCGAGTTCGGTGAGCTCGGCGACGATGGACGGCGCCTTCTCGGTACCGATGCCCTCGACCTGCTGCATCGTTTCGGCGTCGGCCGCGCGGATGGTGTCCATGGTGGCGAAATACCGGGCGATGCGGCGGGACATCGAGCGACCGGTGCCGCGCACCCCGAGCGCGCACAGCACCCGCGACAGCGGTCGGCCCTTCGCCGTGTCGATGGCCGTGAGGAGATTGTCGGTGCTGGTCTCACCCATCCGTTCCAGACCGAGCAACTGGTCACGGGTGAGGGCGAACAGGTCGGCGAGATCGGCGACCAGCCCGGACTCCACGAGCTGGACGACGCGGGTGTGGCCGAGTCCCTCGATGTCCAGCTGGTCGCGCCCGGCGGCGTAGGACAGTGAGGCGACCAGGTGGCAATTGCGGCCGTTCTCGCAGCGCCAGCGCTGCTCGCCGGTGTCGATGGCGGCGCCGCAACGCGGGCACACCTCGGGGAAGTCGATCGGCTTCTCGTCGCCGGTGCGCAGGTGCGCGACGGGAGCTTCGATCCGGGGGATGACGTCGCCGGCGCGGTGGACCATGACGTGGTCGCCCAGGCGCAGGTCGCGGCGGGTGATGTCGGCCGGGTTGTGCAGGGTGGCGTACGTGATGGTGGAGCCGTCGATCTCGACGGGCTCGAGGACGGCGCGCGGGGCGATGATGCCGGTGCGGCCCACATTCCATTCGACTTCCAACAGCCGGGTGATCTTCTCGACGGCCGGCAGCTTGTAGGCGATCGCCCAGCGCGGGGCACGTGAACCGGCCCCCGCGGCCCGCTGGTCGCCGGCCAGGTCGGCTTTGATGACGATCCCGTCGATCCCGAACGGCAGCTGCGCCCGCAGCGCGGCAATCTCCTGAACCCGCGCCAAAACCTGCTCGGCTGATTCAGCGGTGGTTCCGGGCACGGCAGTGCTGCCGGTGGTGTTCACCCCCAGCTCGGAGGCCTGGGTCATCAGGTCGCTGTGCGCGCACTCGCGCAGTCGCGCTGCGAGCGCCACGTCGGTGTCGGGCCGCGGAATCAGGCCGTAACCGAAGAACGTCATCGGCACCGTGTAGGCGCGGTCCTTGGCGCGTAGGGTGCCCGCCGCGGCGTTGCGCGGATTCGCGAACGGCTGCCCACCATGTGCGGTGCGCACCTCGTTGGCGTGCTCGAACTGCGCGGTGGTCATGAGGACTTCGCCGCGCACCTCCACCGTGAGCTGCTCGGCCAGCTCCTGCGGCAGGCCCTCGATGGTGCCGATCGCGTGCGAGACGTCCTCCCCGGCCGTCCCGTCGCCGCGCGTGATCAGTCTCGTGAGGCGGCCGTCGGTGTAGCGGGCGGCGATCGCCAGTCCGTCGAGCTTCGGCTCGACACTGAATCTCTCCGCATCGTGGCCGATGCGCCGGGCCAACGAGGCGGTCCACGCGGTGAACTCCTCGGGCGAGAACACGTTGTCCAGACTCAGCATCGCCACCGTGTGCGGCACATCGCCCTCCACGGCGCCGCCCGCGACCTTCCCCGTCGGCGAATCCGACAGCACCTGATCGGGATGCTCGGCCTCCCACGCCGCGATCCCGCGCACCAGACGGTCGTAGCCGTCGTCGTCCAGCACCGACGTGCCGCCCGCGTAGTAGGCGGCCGATGCCTTCACCGCGTCCTCGACCGCCTGCGCATAAGCGGCGGCATCCACGATCACTGCAACAGGTGTTGTCATGCCTGCCATCCTGCCTGCCACCACTGACAACGCCGCCGCGCGCGGTTCACCGCCGCGTGGGTCCTGCGGCCCCGGTGGGCGGGGGAGCGAACCTCCGTGTCCGTGCCCGGTCGACCGGTCAGCTGATGCCCGGCACCGGGCCGTACAGTCGCGCGACACACGGGTTGACCGCGGTGCGGTGGTCAGGGGCAGCAGGGCGCTGAAG
This sequence comes from Streptomyces sp. NPDC058246, assembly GCF_042881985.1. NCBI lineage: Bacteria > Bacillati > Actinomycetota > Actinomycetes > Kitasatosporales > Streptomycetaceae > Streptomyces > Streptomyces sp. NPDC058246. The sequence continues at coordinate 20,692 of NZ_JBHVWZ010000047.1, forward strand.
GTCGCGGTGGTGACCGTGTCGCTCAGGTGCCTAGGAGCAGACGGCTGGTCTGCGGGCTTCGGTGACAGAGTGAGAGGTGGCGTCATCGTCCTCCCAGGTCTCCTCGGAATGCTGGGTCCGGTCGGTCACGGAGCTGCTGCGGAGGGCTTGTTCCGCTGCCATGAGCGCGCTCGCCGTCCTGGGAGGGCCGGTACTCTCGCTCGCGGCGGTCATCAGGCGTGCGGCCACGGAGGCGCTGGTCCGGGGCGGGATCACCAGCAGGTCCCAGCGGCCCGCGGTGTAGGACAGCAGCAGGATTTCGTGGGGATCCAGCTCTCGCGTGAACCGATCAATCTTCACCAGATGGCCGTTGACGGCCACGCTGCTCGGAATGGCGGTCCAGTACGTCGGGTTGACAGCGATCCGGGTGATCCGTCCCCACAAGGGATCCAGTACGTCGGCCAGAGCGGACAGTTCGTGTACGAGGTTCCGGGATCGAGGCCACCAGGCGCCGTCCAGGAGCCTTCGAGTGGTGCTGACGGGTTTCAGCGCGAGGCGGGCTGTCGGAGCTCTGAAGGGCACCATCCGCGGCGGGGCATGGTCGGTGGTCGCGGACATCGCGCGAACCTGTCTCCCGGCGGCTGCGGTGGGCAGCGGCCCGGTGTCGTCACTCGCCGAGAACGACACCGGCATGGGCACCGGTGCGCGAAATACTCTCGATCCCTCCACGCTACTCCCCAGGCCCGTCCAGCGGACCCGGGCGCGGCACCGTTCCTGACGCTGCGAGGCCAGTGGTCCGCTCGACGCGAGTGCCTACCAGGCGGCATTACAGGGCCGGCCCGCCCAGGGTCACTTCAGTCGTCGTTCCTCTGCCGACCGTCATGTGCTGAGGACTGACTGGTCACCAGCCAGGACCGTGCCGACTCGGCCGTGCGGGTGGTGTCCACGGTCAGTTGGAGACGGGTACCGCCATCGCCGCCCGCAGGGTAGCTGCGCTGCTCGGTGGCCGCGAAGCAATGCCGGAGAACCTCTGCGACCCGACGGGCGGCGTCGGGGGACGCGGCGACGATGCGTACCTCGGCATGCCCGTCAAGGGGGGTTTCCAACGGCTCCATGGTGACCTCGTTCGTCAGGCCGACGGGTTGGTGCGCGGTGAATCCGTCGCCCCACACCGACGGCTGAATCCGTCGCTTCACACCGACCGCCCCTGGTGAGGAGATCGGCACATGTCTCGTCGTGACGAGATCGGCACACCTCTCGTCGGCTCACGTGCCTCCCGCGGGATGGCACGGAGGGCGCCTGTCACAGGCCTTGCGCCGGAATCGGCGCATGGCCTGTGACGGCTCTGGCGGGGCCCTGAGCGGGAGTGCGGGGGGCGTCATGGCCGCCTTCGGAGTCCCAGACCGTCTCCCGGGTCGAGTCCCAGTCGGCCTCGGCAGCGATCCGGAAGAGCTCGGCCTCTTGGAGCAGGCCGCTCGCGGTGAGACTTCGGGACGGATCCGTGGCCATGGTCATCAGCCGGGCGGCTGTGGCGTCGCTGGTCTCTGGCGGGATCACCAGCAGGTCCCAGCGGCCCGCGGTGTAGGAGAACAGGAGCAGCTTGTGCGGGTCCTGCTCGGCGTCGAACCAGCCGACCTTCACCACATGGCCCTGGACGGGGATCCTGCGCGGGATCACCGGCCAGAATGTGGGGTTCACTGTGACATGGGTGATCCGCCCCCACAGCGAGTCCAGAACCGCGGTGAGCGCGGGGAGTTCTGCTGCCAGATCGCGCGAGCGTGGCCACCACGCGCCGTCGATCAAGGCGGGGGCCGTACCGGTCGGGGTCAGCTGGAGGCGGAGCAGCGGCGAAGAAGAAGATGAGGTCCGGTCTTCGACCGCGGGCTTGTGGAACGTGGTTGCGGTCATGACGCGGACCCTGCCCCGGGCCGGCCTGGGCCGACCCGGTGTCGTGAATCGCCAGGGACGGCACCGGCATCGAAACCGGTGTGCGAAATGCCCTCGGTATCTCCAGGCTACTCCTGGCCCGAGCTCTACGGACTTTTGTCGTGGCCGGAGTTCAACGGCACGCCGGACGCGCGGTCGTACGGTGCCCGCCGTCAGCGCATGCGACGCCTCCCGGCGCGCCGGGACCATCGGAGGGAGGCGATGGCCAGATCGGCCGCGAAGAGCACGATGCCGACGATCAACAGGTAGCGCAAACCCTCAGCTGCCACGCCGATGATTCCCAGCACCATGGCCACGATGACGAGGAGCAGGAAGAGCACCACGACCCGGACGCCTCCCTAGGACAGAACTGGACCGGACACGATCGCTCAGCGGCGCGCGAGTTGGCGTTCGCCGTTCGCGCCGGGCTGGTAGGTCATGCCGTAGTGCTGGAAGATCGCTTTCTCCTGCTCGGCGGGCAGGACGTCGTCCGTGCCGATCCACGGGGATTTTTTCACCAGGCTCTTGGCGTAAGGGACCTTGAGGTAGCTCGGCCCGAGTATCGCCTTGTCGAGCGGGACGAAAACCAGACGCTGGCGGGTGGGGAGCCCGGTCCGGACGGTGGCCACGGCCGGTTCGTCGGTGGTGGTGTCCACATAGATCGCTTCGAGGGCCCCGATCTTGCGCCCCTTCAGATCCACGACGTCGTGGTTGCGCCACTCGCGGATATCGGCTGCCTCGATCATGCCCTCTCCCTTCCGAGCGGGCGCCGCTCGGTGCCAACCGTCCCGCGGAATGTCGCGACGCATGCGCCAACGGCTCCGGCGTGACACGCCGGAGCCGCCCTTCCGGGCGGTTGCACGTGAGAGTGAACCAACCCGAAATCAACAGTACTACGATCTCGGCGGCTCGGGAATGCGCAGGTAGGTAGTGATCAGATTTTCATCTGTCGGAAGTAAGCGCAAGCGACTGCCGGATTATATTCGCGGTTTTCGAGAGGTGGGGCGGTGCTCTTTTTGTGTCCGTTCCGTGGACGTTTACCTTCGGTGTCGGCATGTAGAGCGTGAGTGAATATCCGTCTGTATGAATCGCGCTCCGAAGCTTCCCAACTTCTCTGCGCCGCCGCGGGGTCCGGCCGGAAAGGCATGGTCATTTTCGCCGACCTCGTGCAGGTGGCGAGTGCCATCCGGCCCATTAAGTATTTCTATGGATTTCGCGATCCGTTCGTCGGATCGACGTAATCGCTCGAATGAATCATGTTCCGTTCTCTTTCCTGAGTAATATGCCAGCCGCAGAATCAAGCGATTCTGTGCGGACGAGAACCGCCAAGAGCATCCCTTCAAAGGAGTTGGCCCCCTCGATGACACTGAATATCCCTGCCGCGCCTCTACGGCGCACATTGTCGGTTTGGACCGCGGCGCTACTTGCCGTGGTGATCTCCGCTGTCGTTGTCGCTGTGACACCGACACAGGCAAGTGCCCTGGCCACGTTTGTGGATCTGGGTAGGGCGGACAGCTTCGCGGTACTGGCCGGTGCGGCAACCACCAACACCGGCCCCTCGGTGATCACCGGAGATGTCGGAGTGTCTCCGGGCACGTCCATCAGCGGATACGGGCCGCCCGCCGTGGTGAACGGGACCCAGCACTCTGCGGACACCGAGGCTCAGGACGCCCAGACCGACCTGATCGCGGCGTACGACGACGCCGCCGGACAGGCCTCCGACGGCGCCCTTCCCCCGGACGCCGGTAGCCAGACGCTGGTTCCGGGCGTCTACACCGCCTCCTCCACTCTCGGACTCACCGGCACCCTCACCCTGGACGCCCAGAACAACCCCGACGCCGTCTGGGTGTTCCAGATCGGTTCGAGTCTGACGACGGCGTCCTCCAGCGAGGTGCGCCTCACCAATGGCGCCTCGCCGTGCAATGTGTTCTGGCAGGTCGGAAGTTCGGCCACCCTCGGCACCAGCACCACCTTCGTGGGCAACATCCTGGCCATGACCTCGATCACTGTCACCACGAGCGCGACCATCGAGGGGCGGGCGCTGGCCCGTAACGGTGCCGTGACGCTGGACACCAACACGATCACCAGGCCGCAGTGCGCGACTGGCACCACCGGTGGGACCACGGGCGGTACCACGACGGGCGGCACCACCGGTACCACGACGACCGGTACCACGGGTGGGACCACGACCGGTGGCACCACGACCGGTGGCACCACGGGTACTACGACGGCCGGCACCACGGGCACCACGACCGCCGGCACGACGGGCACCACGACGGCCGGCACGACGGGCGGCACCACCGGTACCACGACGACCGGTACCACGGGTGGGACCACGACCGGTGGCACCACGGGCACCACGACGGCCGGCACCACGGGCGGGACCACGGGCACCACGACGAGTGGCACGACCGGCGGAACCACCGGTGGAACGACTGGCGGGACCACCGGTGGAACGACTGGCGGGACCACCGGTGGAACGACTGGCGGGACCACCGGTGGAACGACTGGCGGGACCACCGGCGGAACCACCGGCGGAACGACCGGCGGAACGACTGGCGGGACCACCGGCGGCACGACTGGCGGGACCACCGGAGGCACGACCGGCGGGACCACCGGTGGAAATGGCCACGGCTACGGCTGCAAGCCCGATCATCACAAGGGGTATGGCGACAGCGGCTATGGCAACAGCAGCTATGGCGACAAGCCCGGCAAGGGCTACGGCTATGGCGATGGCTACGGCTGTGATCCTGCCTAGCGCGACGGCCGGCGCGGCACGGAGCGATTCCCGCACGACCTGCGGGTTCGCGAAGGCCTAGCTGAATCACGCGTGCGGCCCCCGACGGCGTGTGTGCTCGGGGGCCGCCGCCCACGTGAGTGAGTAGGACGGGCGGCGCGCGGCACGGAGCGTCATCGATTCCGTCGCGAGCCGCCGGCGACAGCTCAGGAGAAGCAGGTGAGAGAAATCGAGACGGACAGGCCTCACGGGGCCGTGCGGGCCGACGTCGTATCAGCGGATACCGACGAATCGGACCGGACCGGCGCTGGGCCGACCGCACCGAACGGGGGCGGGAGACCCCACGAGTTCCAGGGGCCCTCCGAGTTCCAGGGGCCCTCCGAGCCGCCCCTCGCCCTGAAGGCCGGAGTTCGAGTCGCCGTGGTCCTCTGTCTGGCGACCGCCCTGGCGCACGTGCTCCTGGTATTCCTGCACGTGGCACCACCGAACCCCCTCTCCCGGCAGTACAGCAGGCAGGTCAACGCCTGGGTCTTCCCGCTGTTCGAGCAGGACTGGCGGCTCTTCGCCCCGGACCCGGAGTCGGTCAACCGGCAGATTTCGGCGAGGACCATGCACACGGCCCCGGACGACACCGTCCAGGTCAGCGACTGGTTCGATCTGACCACCGTCGACACGGCCGCGGTGAAGCACAACCCCTTTCCGAGCCACACGGCGCAGAACATGCTGCGCCGGGCCTGGACTTCCTATCTCGAAACGCACGGCGGCGACGACCAGCCCCACTCGCAGCGCGCTCTGATGATCCAGCACTACCTGCGCAACATCGCGGCGGAGCGCGTCGCCGCCCATCGTCACGGCAGATTCGAGTCCATCCAGCTGCGGGTGATCGCCCGGCCCATCGGCGCGCCCGCCGCAGCGCGCGGCCCCCGCCCCGCCGCCGCACCGAAGCCCGCCGACACCCGTTACCTGCCCTGGTGGAAGGTGGCCCCCCATGCAACAGGCTGAGCAGACCTCTGTCGCGGCACCCTCGCCGTCGCGACGCCGCACCGAGCGGGCGGAGGCTTCCGGACCGCAGCGAGTGCCCGAACGCATCGGTACGCTCCTCACCCTCCTGTTGGAGCAGCCGATCTCCCTGTACGCCGCTGCGGTCCTGCGCATCGGGTACGGACTTCTCTACCTCGCCTTCCTGCTGCGCGAGTTTCCGCACCGCGACGAGATCTGGGGTCCCGGCTCACCGTGGACGCCCGAGCTGGCGAGGCAACTGTTCGACCAGACGGGATGGGCCAGCATCCTCACCCTGTCCGACAGCCGGGCGTACTTCGAGGCCTGTTACGCGCTGGCCGTCGTCACCTCCGCACTGTTCATGCTGGGCTGGCGGACCAGAGCGGTGTCCGTTCTGTTCGCGGTCGTCGTCGCGTCGTTCCATGCCAGGGCGATCTTCATGACCGACGGAGGAGACAACCTCATCCTCCTCATGGCCGTGTACCTCGCCTTCACCGCATGCGGCCGTCGCTGGTCCCTGGACGCGCGCAGAACCCGGCTCCGATCCTGCGCGGGCGCTACGACGAGCATGCCGGTGGACCGTGGAACGAGCGGACTGCGGCATCAACTCCGTACTTCCCGGCGGAGCCTGACGGCCGTGCTGCACAACTGCGGAATGTTCGTGATCGCGGCACAGGTCTGCTTTCTCTACGGGTCCGCGGGTCTGTACAAGGTGCAGGGCGGCTCGTGGGACAACGGGACCGCTCTCCACTACGTCCTGAACCTCGACCTGTTTCGGCCCTGGCCCGAGCTCTCCCTCATGGTGGCCGAGCACGACGTACTGATCGCCATCGCCTGCTACCTGACGGTGCTGCTGCAGGTCGCCTTTCCGTTCGTGCTGTTCGGAAAGCTCAAGTTCCCGGTCCTGGCCATGCTGTTGGGCATGCACGCGGGTATCGCGGTACTCATGGGACTGCCCCTCTTCTCCGGCGCGATGATCGTCGCGGACGCCGTGTTCCTGCCGGACCGCTTCTACCGGGCCGTGGGACGAATGTGGCGGCGCGCCGTCCGGAGGGCGGACGACAGGGACGCAGGATCTCCGGTCGGCGGAGAATCCGTACTCGTGCCGCCCCAGCCCGCGGCGTCCAGCCCCCGCGCCGTATCGGCTCCCGGCAGGGGAGGGCGGGTGTGAGCCGCCCTCGTCGACCCCTTCGGGTGCCGGCCGGAACGGTGGGGACGTCCAGCTTCGGTCGGACGCGCTGGGCCGCTGGGTGCGCTGGGCCGCCGGGCGCCCATAGCCGAGACTGGACCCGCGGCTCCAGCGAGATGCGCTCCCCGGCCGGGTGGCGGTTCCGCGCGCGCTTTCGGGTGACCTCACAGCCTGTCGCCGGGGCCGAGTGGTCCGGCGTAGCTGAGCATCGCAGTCGGCCAGGGCTCGCTGCCCGTACCGTCGCCGCCGGGAGTTCGTCGTGCACATCCTGCTCGTGGCCAGCGCGTTCAACAGCCTCACGCAGCGCGTCCATGCCGAACTGCGGGACCGCGGGCACACCGTCGCGGTGGAGCTCGCCCTGCCGGACCGGTCCTTGCCGGAGGCCGTCCGTCGTCACGCGCCGCAACTCGTCCTCGCTCCGATGCTGAAGACGGCGATCCCCCGAGAGGTCTGGGCCGCGTACCCCTGCTTCATCGTCCACCCAGGGCCCTGCGGGGACCGCGGGCCGTCCTCTCTCGACTGGGCGATCCAGGAGGGCGTCGGCCGGTGGGGTGTGACGGTCCTTCAGGCCGATGAGGAGATGGACGCGGGGGACGTGTGGGCGTCCGTTCCGTGTGCGGTCCCGCCGGTCTCCAAGAGCGACCTGTACCGCAATGAGGTCGCAGACGCCGCGCTGTCCGCGGTCATGCTGGCCGTGGAGCGCTTCGCGTCGGGGACCCATACGCCGCGCAAGCAGGTGGCGGCGCCCGCGGGAGACACCCTGGTCCGCACCCGCCCGTACCTCGACCAGAGCGTCCGGCGGATCGACTGGGAAGCGGACGGCACGCAGACCGTCCTGCGCAAGCTGCGCGCTGCGTCCTCGCAGCCTGGCGTCCTGGATGTGGTGATGGGCGCTGAGTGGTACCTGCACGGCGGCCATGCCGAGGGCACCCTGCGCGGCACTCCGGGGGAGTTGCTGGCCACCAGAGCCGAGGCGATCTGCCGGGCGACGAAGGACGGTGCCGTCTGGATCCCGGAGTTGAGGCCTCGGCGCGATCGGGGCGGGCCGCCCACGTTCAAACTGCCCGCCGTGCGGGCCCTGGGTGACCGGCTGCCTGCTCTGCCGGAGCTCGCCGCGCCGCGTTCTCCGGACGCGCGGCGGCGTACCTGGACGGACATCGATTACCGGGAGGAAGAGAGCGTCGGTCTCCTCTCGTTCTCGTTCCCCGGCGGAGCGATGAGTACCACGCAGTGCCGACGCCTGCTGGACGCGTACCAGAAGGCGTGCGCGCGTCCCACGTCGGTGCTGGTGCTGGGTGGCCCGCGGGACTTCTTCTCCAACGGGATCCATCTCAACGTCATCGAGGCGGCCGAGAATCCCGCTGCCGAGTCCTGGGCCAACATCAACGCGATCGACGACCTCGTCGAGGCGATCCTGACGACCACGGACAGGCTGGTGGTCTCCGCCGTCGCGGGCAACGCCGCGGCGGGCGGCCTGATGCTCGCCCTGGCCGCCGACGAGGTGTGGTGCCGCACGGGATGCGTGCTGAACCCGCACTACCGCCTCATCGGCCTGTACGGCTCGGAATACTGGACCTACACGCTGCCCCGCCGCGTGGGCGCGGCGGCGGCCGACCGGCTCATGCGCGAGGCCCTGCCGCTGAGTGCCATGAGCGCCCGGCGCCTCGGACTCGTCGACCGGGTGGTCGACCGAGGTCCGCAGGACTTCGCCGCCGAGGTCGGCCGGATGGCGGCCCGGCTGGCGTCGTCGCCGGGAACACGCTCACGGATCGCCGCGAAGAAGGCGGAACTGGACCGTCAGGAGCGAGTCTTGCCGCTTGCCGCCTTCCGCCGGCGGGAACTGGCCCGGATGCGCCCGACGTTCGACGACCCCGACGCCCCGTACCACGCACTGCGCCGCGCATTCGTGCACAAGGAGAGACCGCCGCGCACGCCGCCACACCTCGACCTCGCCGCGACGGCGAGGACCGCTGCCCGGTAGTCGGCTGCCCTCATCTCAGTGCGAGGACGATGACCGCGCCGATGCCGCCGAGACACAGGGCTGTAGCGGCAGACAGCAGACCGCCGTCGCGCCAGCGGAACGGGCGGTCCAGGGCCAAGCGGCCGGGGCCGATGGCGGCCACGGCGAGTGCGACCACGGCGATGGAGAGCGGGTACTCGATGCCACCGTTGGTCTGCCACAGGCCGTTTTGCGAGGTGACCACCATGGCATTGATCATGTCCCCGATCACGACAGCGGCTGCCAGCGGAGTCAGCAGGCCCACGGCCAGACCGAGCCCTCCGACGAGCTCCGAGGCTCCCGCGAGGCCGGCGAAGAACTCGCCGGGGTGATAACCAAGGGTGGCGAACCCCTTGCCGGCGGCACTGAGCCCGGGACCGCCGAACAGGCCGAAGAGCTTCTGCGCGCCGTGGCACGCCAGCAGCAGGCCCGTAGTGGCGCGCAGCAGGAGCAGGCCGACGTCGGCCGCGGTCACGGATTTCCGTGGGGGAGGCAGGTCCCCCCGCGGCTCCTCTGCCGGACGGGAAACTGCGGGGATCGTCCGGACTCGCTCGGGGGTGAGTCTCATGGTGGGCTCCTTTCAGCACTGGCTACCGGCTACGGCTACCGGCGGATGCCGGGCGTGGGCCGGATCGCCCCCCTGGACACCCCACGGGACTCACCCCTGGCCCGACATCCGCCGGGCGGTGGCGATTCGCCGTCGGGAGTCTCACCGGGCTCAGTGATCACACTCGGTGAAGATGCCGATGTCGGCGGCAGTAGGGGTCTTCCGCCGCCCGCAGTGGCTCCGAGAGGGTCGTCGGCGCCTGTGACACACTGCCCGGAGATCACGCTGCGTGATCTCAGGCGTGGCATGTTCCCAGCATGTCTTCTGTACATATCAGGACAAAGACGGCGTTACCACTAGTAGTGGCACTAATCGCTAGCCTGGAAGACGTGAACGGCGAGGTGCAACGGCGCCGAGACCTGGCTGATTTCCTCAAGGCCCGGCGGGGCCAGGTTGTGCGCGCGGACCTCGGACTGCCCCCGGTCGGCGGCAGAAGGACCTCCGGGCTTCGCCGTGAGGAGGTCGCCTATCTGTCCCATGTCAGCGTCACCTGGTACACGTGGCTGGAACAGGGGCGGGAGATCAAGCCGTCCCGGCAGGTGCTCGACGCGATCGCACGTACCTTCCGGCTGTCCGTCGCCGAACATACCTACATACTCGCGCTGGCGGGCTACTCGGCGCCCCAGTCCGAGGCCGAGCAGGTGCCCGCGCCACTCCCCGAGCACGTCCAGCGGTTGCTCGACGCACTCTCGGACTTCCCGGCTTATGCGACCACACCGGACTGGCACATCTCGGGGTGGAACAGAACGTATGCCGCCCTGTATCCGAACGTGACCACCGTCCGGCCCCTGGATCGGAACCTGCTGTGGCTGGTGTTCACCGACCCGTATCTGCGCGAGCTGATTCCGGACTGGGAAGCCAGCAGTCGCCGTCTCCTCGCCGAATTCAGAGCCGAGGCCGGCCCGAGGCTGGGCGAACCGCCCTACTCCCACTTGATCGGGCGACTCCTTGAGACCGGCGAACCCTTCCGCGCCGACTGGAGCAGCCGCGACATCGAAGTCTTCACCTCGCGTGAGCGCGTCTTCCGTCATCCGGTCGCGGGCTACCTGCACGTCGAGCAACACCGCTTGGCACCCTCGGACCGCCCTGATGTGCACGTGGTGATCTATACGCCCGTGCTCACCACGGACACTGCCGCACGGCTGCGTCGGTTGACCGAGGGCAACGCCTCGCGCCCGGCCTCGTCGGGCTGACCCGCCGCTCTGGGCGGTGTCAGGGATGCCCGAGTTCAACGACGGGAAGGGATTGCGCTCGCGGTGGTAGAGCCACTACCAGTCTCCGACCTTGCATCGGGCTCCTCGCGGGCGCAGCGTTGAGATATGTGAAAAGGGAACTAAATGGACATGAGTGATGTCGGCCGTCAAGTCGTCGGACGTCACCCGTCCAAGGCGGGCGGCAGGCAAGCAGCCTGACGTCGCGTCACCCGGCTCACGCCTGATTCAGAGTCAGATTCGAACCTTCCAGGAGACTAATCATGCGTTATCTCAAATGGCCTCTCGCTGCCATGGCAGGACTTGCGATCGTCGTGGGTGGTACCGCCGCGTCCGCCGTCGCCGCGCCGAACTCGCCGGCACGCGCAGTCCAGTACGACCACCCCCACCACAGCAGCTTCGACAACTACGGCCACGGCTCATACGGCCACGGCTCGTACGGCCACGGTTCCTTCGACCACAGCTTCTACGGCGACCGCGGCGGCGGCCACCACGGAGGCGGCCACGACGGAGGAGGCCACCACGGCGGCTACTAGTAGCTCGTCAGTTCAGCCATGAGCCATGAGCCAAGGCCGGCAGGATGACGAGTTCCGGCCCAAGTGCGGACCTCCGCATGTCCGTTCGGGGAGAAGCTGCCCAGTATCAGGTGCAGCTTCTCCCCGGACGACTTCTGGTGTCGGGGCTGATCAGGGATGCTCCTGCGGGGCTGCCGGCATGGATTGCCGACGTCGCGGAGGCGCTCCTGGTTTTCGATCACGAGGCGACTGTCTTCGCGCGGCTCGCCAACAGGTCCCGCAGCCGGGTGAGTCGCTCGATCTCCGCGTCGAGTGCGGCGATGCGCTGGTCGACGACGGTCGCGCCGATCACCCCGGCTTCGCGCGCTCCGGGCTGCACGGTACCGCAGCGTGGTGGCGGGTCCGTGGCGAGTGCGGGAAGGCGGTCGGCGACGCTGCTCAGGTCCTCGACGGTGAGTCCGAGAGCGAGGAGTTCGCGGATGACGCGGAGCAGGGCGAGTTCGTCGGGGCCGTAGTCCCGCTGCCCCGACCGCGTGCGGTGTGGCGGTGGCAGCAGCCCGCGCTGTTCGTGGAACCGCAGCGCCCTGGGCGTCGCGCCCACGGCTGCTGCGGCGTCACCGATCCGCATGTCGTACGCCTCCGGTGCTGAGCGGCAGTGGCGGTGGCGGCGGCAGCCGTCAGGCACGTTCCGTCAACTCCACGACGACCGTGCCGAAAAGCCGCCCCCCTGTCAGGTCCTGCAACGCCTGCGGGGCGCGTTCGATGCCCGCGATCCGCGTCACAGGAAACTGGGTCTCGCCGGATCGCAGCCGGCCGCCGAGCCCTTCGGGCACGGCAGCGAGCCGCACTTCGCGGCTGGTCCGGGGCAGTACGGCAGGCACGGTCATGGGCGGCCCCCAGAGGGAGTGGGCGGAAGCGTGGCAGTACGTCGTCAGGTGCGCGGCCCCTGACACTCGCCGAGCGCGGAGCAAGGGGGGAGGGGGCAGGGCGTCAAGCCGTACCAGGCGCGCAGACGCCAACCCCTGACCCGCACGTCAGGGTCAACTCCCCGCGGAGGCGCGATCGATACGTCACTTGCGCACGACGCGAGCTGGGCGGCTGGGCGACGCCCGGTGCCGGCCGGTCCGCCGGTTCAGCGGCCGAGGGCGACGACCAGGAGGGTGCGGGCGGGCACGGTGCCGACGAGGCGGCAGCGGTGGGGGACGTCCCCGCGGTGGTGGGCGCTCTGGCCCGCCCGGAGACGGATCGGCTCCTGGTCGCGCAGTTCCAGGTCGACCTCGCCTTCGAGTACGTAGATGAAGTCCTCCCCGGTGTGTTCGAACCAGCCGCGTTCGCCCTGCCCGGGCGTGAAGTGCTGTTCGTACGCCTCCATGACGTCGCTCTGGCCTCCGGGGATGAGGACGTGGGCGAACTGCCCTGTGCCTTCGGTGACCCGGATGACCTGGGGATCCTCCTCGTGGGCGACGGTGTCGGCGGTGCTGGAGGGGCGCAGGAAGATGCCCGGGGGCAGACCGAGCGCCTCGGCGATCTTGTAGATGGAGGCGAGGCTCGGGGTGGTCAGGCCTCGTTCCAGCTGGCTCAGGAACGGCTGGGACAGGCCCGAGCGGGAGGCGAGTTCGGCCATCGGCACGCCGAGCCGGCGGCGGTGCCCCCGGATCACGGATCCGACGGCCAGGGCTTCGGGGGTGGGGTCCGGTCGGCGCACGGCACGACGGTAGCGCAGCCGGCGGCATCGGCTGGAGGGGATCAGGGGGCTCGGCCATGTTTCATGACGCCGACACGCTGCGGCAATAAACCACGCGAATTATTGACCTCGTCAATACTCCGGTTGGAAGGGGAGCCGCCCCATGGCTCGCGCAACACCGTCGGCTCGTCCGACACGGCCCCCGGACGAGCGTCCGACGCGCCGCCCCAGGGACAAGGGGGTGCTCCGCGTGCCCCGGGCCGGGCGTGGCAGGGCGCTCGGGTCCGCGGGGGCGCCGCTGGTCTCGGCGGGTCTCGTACTCGCGCTCTGGTGGGCGGCCGCCCGCGGCGGCGTGCTCGGCGCGGGCCTGGTCCCCACGCCGTGGCAGACGCTGCGGGCCGCGCACACAATGTGGGCCGACGGCACGATGGCCCAGGACCTGCGCGCCAGCCTGGCGCGAGCCGGACAGGGCTTCGCGGCCGGGGCGTCGGCGGGTGTCGCGGTCGGGTTCCTGACCGGTCACCATCCCCGGGTGGCGGCGCTGGTGAACCCGGTGATGTCGTTCCTGCGGCCGATCCCGGCCATCGCGCTCGTGCCGCTGGTCACCGCCTGGTTCGGGATCGGCGAGCGGGCCAAGCATCTGGTCATCGCGTACGCCGTCTTCCTCGCCGTGTGGCTGTACGTCCACGACGGGGTGGCGCGGGTGCCCGCCGACTATCTGCGTGCCGCCCGCACGCTCGGCGTACCGGCGTGGCGACGGCTGACCGAGGTGCTGCTGCCGGCCGCGGCACCCGCGGTCGTCGCCGCGCTGCGCTACGGCGCCGGGCTGGCCTTCCTGGCCCTGGTCGCCGCCGAGTTGGGCGGTGCCCAGAGCGGTATCGCCTACCGCTTGCAGGTGGACGGGCAGTTTCTGCGCACCGACCACATGTTCGTCGGTCTGATCGAACTCGGACTGCTCGGCCTCCTCGCCGACGCGCTCGTCAGCAGGGTCGGAAGCCGCCTCGTCCACTGGAGCGGCAGTGCATGAGTCCGACATCCGTCTCGTCCGCTGGAGCGGCAGTGCATGAGTCCCGTCATCCGTCCCGTCCGCCGGAGCAGCTCATGAGCGCCGTCATCCGGCTGGAAAATGTCGAGGTCTGCTACGACGGCTCGCGCGCCGTCGCCCCGACCGACCTGGAGTTCGCGGACGGCTCCTTCACCTCGCTGCTCGGACCGACCGGTTGCGGCAAGTCCACCCTGCTCAACGCGATCGCCGGGTTCGTGACGCCGAGCTCCGGGCGCGTCCTGATGGGCGGCGCACCGGTCACCGGCCCGGGCCCCGATCGGGGAGTGGTGTTTCAGCACTACGCGCTGCTGCCGTGGTTCACCGCGCGCGGGAACGTGGAGTTCGCGCTGAAACGGTTCGGGTTGCCCCGTAAGGAGCGCCGCGAGCGTGCGGCGGAGTCGCTGGACGCGGTCGGTCTCGCCGACGCCGCCGAGAAGTACCCGTCGCAGCTCTCCGGTGGCATGCGGCAACGCGTGGCGCTGGCACGGGCGTTGGCCGCCGAGCCGGAGGTGCTGCTCATGGACGAACCGTTCGGCGCACTCGACGCCATCACCCGGGCCCGGATGCAGCAGCTGCTCCGGGAACTGTGGCAACGCACCCGCACCACCGTCGTCTTCGTCACCCACGACGTGGAGGAGGCACTCGCCCTGTCCCAGCGGGTCATCGTAATGGCCGCCGGTCCGGGACGCGTGATCGCCGACCACCAGGTCGCGGACCGTCCGGAGCCGCAGCCGGGGGAGCCCCGTCTGCATCCCCTGCACCCGCGCATCGTCGCTCAGCTCGGCACCGAGTAGCGGCTCGGGCCCTCACGCCCTCCGGGAGGACCCCGGGCCCGGCCTCGTACCCCTCCGAGTCCAACCTCGTACCCCTCCGAGTCCAACCTCGTACCCCCTCCGAGTCCAACCTCGTACCCCCTCCGGGCCCAGCCTCGTACCCCTCCGAGCCCGATGGCCTCGTGCCCCCTTCGCCCTCCCCGCCCCGTACGCCGGACCTCTCACCCCGACTTGAGGAATCGCCCATGTCCAGAACCCCGTTGAAACCCGTCGCGGCCGCTGTCGTCGCCGTACTCGCCCTCGCCACCCTGCTCACGGCCTGTGGCGGCGGCCCTGCGGCCAGGAGCGCGTCGAGCAGCACCACCGCGGTCACCGTCGCAGGCAGCGACTACCTCGGTGGCGCCCCCGTGTACACCGCCACCGCGGGCAAGCTGTGGGCCGGCAACGGCCTCACACCCAGGCTCCAGTCCTTCAGCACCGGCCGCGACGCGCTCAACGCCGTGCTCGGCGGACAGGCGCAGTACGGAGTGGTGGGCGATCTGCCCGCAGTCTCCGCCGTCCTCGGCGGACGGAACATCAAGATCCTCGCCGCCCTCTCCGGCTTCACCGACTGGCGCCTGCTGACCACCAAGTCGGCCGCTATCACGTCCTTCGCCGACCTCAAGGGCAGGAGGATCGGTCTGCCCGAGGGCACCAACGTCCAGTACGCGCTGAGCGGCATGCTCTCCAGGGCGGGTCTGAAGCCCGGCGACGTCACCCTGGTCAACCTCGCCCCGAACCAGGTCACCCCGTCGCTCGCCCGC
The DNA here is from genome assembly GCF_042881985.1 of Streptomyces sp. NPDC058246. Taxonomy (NCBI): domain Bacteria; kingdom Bacillati; phylum Actinomycetota; class Actinomycetes; order Kitasatosporales; family Streptomycetaceae; genus Streptomyces; species Streptomyces sp. NPDC058246. Next base: position 36,159 of record NZ_JBHVWZ010000047.1, read on the forward strand.
GGCGACATCGACGCCGGGCTCACCTTCCCCAGCTTCTACGACACCACCAAGACCACCCTCGGCACCAAGTACCGCGAACTGCGCTACGACGGCTACACCTGTCGCACGCTGCTGATCGCCGGCCCCGGCGCCGACACCGCCACCTCGACGGCCGCCCTGCGCACGCTCACCGCCGCGACCAAGGCCATCGCCGACAAGCCGGCCGCTGCCCGCGAGGCGGTCGTCGCCCAGTCCGGCGGCGCCGTGCAGCCGGCATTCGTCAACGGCCACTTCACCTCGTACGACTACGCGGTGACCCTCGACAAGCCGCTCCTCCAACTCCTCCTGGCCGAGGGCGCCTGGGCGAAGTCGACCCAGAAGCTGTCGGGAACGCCGGACCGCGCCACGTTCCTCGAGCACATCGACCGCGAACCACTCCAGAACGCCGCCCCCGCGGCCGTGACTCTCCCCACCTCCTGAAGGACCTCACCATGACAACGGTCGACCAGAACACCCTGCGCCGCCGTGGCACCGGCCTGCGCGCCCACGACCCCGCCCGCAGTCACGGCGGCTACACCCTCTTCACGCCCATCGCCGGCCCTGGAGACGTCCACCTCGTCGACATCCACGGCGAACTCGCGCACCAGTGGCGGCTGCCCCATCCGCCCGGCCGGCACGCCCAACTCCTCCCCGACGGAACGCTGTTCTACCAGGGCAAGCAGACCGGCACCGCCCCCCTCTTCCCCATCTGGGACGTCTACCACGGCGGCATCTTCCAACTCGTCGCCCCGGACGGCGCCGTACTGCGCGAAGCCCGTCACCCGTACCACCACCACGACGCGAGCCTGCTGTCCAACGGCAATCTGATCCTGCTCGCCGTCGAACCGGTCCCGCCCGCGGTCGCGGCCCGCATTCCGGGCGGGATACCCGGCTCGGAAGCCCCTGACGGCCGTATCTGGGGGGACGTCGTCTACGAGATGACCTGGACCGGCGACATCCTCTGGCGCTGGGCGTCCTTCGAGCACCTGGACATCGAGAACACTCCGCTCAACCGCCACTTCGCCCGGGAACACTGGCCGATGGCCAACACCGTCAACGAACTGCGGGACGGCAGCATCATGGTCGGCTTCCGCAGTGCATCCACCGCCGTCGTCATCGACCGTGCCACCTCCCAGGTCACCTGGCGGCTGGGCCCGGACGTCCTGGCGCAGCAGCACTACCCCCACGAGCTGGAGAGCGGCACGATCCTCGTCTTCGACAACGGCTCGTACCGCGACGACACCTCGGTCCCCTACTCCCGGGTGATCGAGGTCGACCGCGACAGCCAGAAGATCGTCTGGAGCTACGAGGACAACCCGCCCCAGAATTTCTACAGCCCCTACATGTCCAGCGCCCAACGCCTCCCGAACGGCAACACCTTCATCGCCGAGGGCTCCTTCGGCCGCCTCTTCGAGGTCACGCCCGACAGCGACGTGGTCTGGGAGTACGTCGTCCCGTACTTCGGCGCCTTCGGCACGGGTGTCGGCCTGGAATCCTCCCGAGGCGCCCAGAACGCCGTCTTCCGCGCCTACCGGTACGGACCCGAGTACGTGCCCTGGCTGCGGCCGACACGGGCCTGAGGGCCGCGCGTCGGCTCGGGCGCCGAGGGAAAACCCGGTCGGCGGGCTCGATCAGCGGCGACGCGGGCTCGTCCGCACCGGGGAGGAGGGCGTTCAGGACGTGCTCTTCCCCCGCTGCCCGGTCATGTGGCGTCGTGGAAGACGAGCCCGAGGGTGTGGCGATGGCCCGAGCGGATGGTGCTCACGCCGTGGCGCATGGGTCCGGTGGACCAGCCGCGTCGGGAGGCGACGGGCCGGTCGCGGGTGGTGAAGACCAGGCCGTGGCCCTGGGGGAGGGTGATCGAGGTTCCGCGGGACTGGGCGCGGGGCCGCTGCTCGGTCATGATGAACTCGCCGCCGCTGTAGTCGACTCCGGGCGCGTTGAGTCCGATGACGACCTGGAGGGGGAACACGGCGTCGCCGAACACGTCGCGGTGCAGGGCGTTCCAGTCCCCGGCGCCGTAGCGGAGCAGGATCTGCGCGGACTTGGTCTGCCCGGCCTGATGGCAGTGCGCGAGCCAGTCCTCCAGAGTGTCCGGCCAGGGGGAGGGCCGGCCGAGTCTGGTGGCCCAGTCGCGGGCGATGGGCAGCAGGTGCGGATAGAAGGCCTCGCGCAACTGCCGTACGGAGTCGGGCAGGTCGTGGGTGAAGTAGCGGTACTGGCCGGAGCCGAAACGGTGGCGGGCCATGTCGACCGTGTTGCGGAAGCAGTGGTCCTGGTCGTAGAGGGCAGCGATCGCGGTGCACTCGTCGGGGGTGAGCAACTGGCCGGTCAGGGCGCTGCCGTACGCGTCGGCCTCGTCGGTGAGCGCGTCCCAGTTCGCGGCGTCGACCCGCTCGGCGATCGTGCCCTCGAGGTGGTGGGTGTGGGTCATCGTGCCCTCCTGGGCGATGGGTGTCGCAGGGCCCCGTGCGGTCTGGTGGCGCCCGGGCGAGTCGCGGGAACGGGGCGGGTCATACGGCCTGGTCGAGGTCCTCGAAGTCGAGCAGCCGCCTCTTGGCTTCCGGGCCCGCGGCGCATCGGTCAGTGCGCCACCGCTGCCGAGTAGGCGGTGGCAGCGGTCAGTGGTGTGCTCGCGCCGACCGCGGTGCCCAAGGCGCGCGAGGCCGAGCGCGGGAGCCCAAGTGCGGGAGCCCGAGTGCGGGACCCGGACTCGGTCCGCGACCTGCGCGTAGGCCCTGCGGTGGGGGCCGGTTCAGCCGAGTGGGAGCTGGGCCGGCAGCGCGCCTTCGAGGACGAGGAGCCGCTCCTTGCGCTCCACGCCGCCTGCGTAGCCCTTGAGGGTGCCGTCCGTTCCGATGACGCGATGGCATGGCCGTACGACCAGCAGCGGGTTCTGCCCGACGGCGACGCCGAGGTTCTTGACCTCGGCGCGGGGGACGCCGAGCAGCTCGGCGAGCTTGCCGTAGGTGGTCGTGCTGCCGTACGGAACGGCCTCCAGCGCTTTCCACACCCGCTGCTGGAAGTCGTCGCCGCGGGTGGTGAACTCGATGTCGAAGGCGGTGAGTTCATTGGCGAAGTAGGCGAGCAGCTGCCGTTCGATCTCAGCGAAGGCGTTCGGGGAGTAGGTCCACTCGTCTCGCACCCTGGCCCGATTGCGCTGCCCGGTCATGGACAGGGAGGCCAGCGCGGTACCGCCCTTCGCGGTCCGCGATGCCTCGCCGACCAGCAGCAATTCGCCCAGCGGGCTGGGAAGTGTCGCGTAGAGGGTGTTCATGGCACTTCTCCTTTCACCCCCATGCTGCGGGCGCGCCACACCATGTGCTGGCGGGATTCGGACGTCACACTGCGGGTCCGACAGGGCCCACTGTCCGGCCGGTGTACCGACGGGTTCCATCGCCCAAGGGCTCGGGGCGACATCGGACAGCCTCTGGACGGTGTCCCGGGTGGCGAGGCGCATCGGGTCCTCGTGCAGCACGTGGTGCTGGAGATCGGCGGCGCGGGCCGGGCGGGGGTGTCCTGGGAAGGTCTCGTCGATGACGAGGTCGAAGTCGCACGCCAGCAGGGCGGGCAGGCCGGTGTCCGGTTCCTTTACTGACGTGGGGTGATGTGGGAACGATGAAGAGAGGTAATCGAGTCTCCGAAGGACGGGACACCACAGGCATGGACATCGACGCGCTCCGCAAGGACACTCCGGGCACCGCGCACCGCGTGCACCTCAACAACGCGGGGGCCGGTCTGCTCTCCCGGCAGACCCTCGAGGCGATGACCGCCCATCTGGAACTCGAAGCGGCCATCGGCGGCTACGAGGCAGCCGGCCGGCAGCGGGACATGATCGACGCCACCTACGCCGACATCGCCCGACTGGTGGGCGGTCGGGCCGCCGAGATCGCGTTGTTCGACAACTCCACCCACGCGTGGAACGCCGCCTTCTACTCCCTGACCTTCAAGCCCGGCGACCGCATCCTGACGGGCCGCGCCGAGTACGGCAGCAGCGTGCTGGCCTACCTGCAGGTGGCCCGGCGCACCGGCGCCGAGGTCGTCGTGGTCCCCGACGACGCGTACGGACAGCTCGACACCGCGGCGCTGGCCGACCTGATCGACGAGCGCACCAAGCTGGTCGGCGTCACCCACATCCCCACCAGCGGGGGCCTGATCAACCCGGCGGCCGAGATCGGCCGGATCACACGAGCGGCGGGCGTGCCCTTCCTGCTGGACGCCACGCAGTCCGTGGGGCAGTTCCCCGTCGACGTCGCCGAGATCGGCTGCGACATGCTCACCGCCACCGGCCGCAAGTTCCTGCGCGGACCGCGCGGAACCGGGTTCCTGTGGGTGCGTCCGGAGGCTCTGGAGTACCTGGACCCGTTCGTCACGGAGATCGAGGCGGCGACCTGGGACGGTGAGCGCGGGTTCAGCTGGCACGACGGCGCGCGGCGCTTCAGGACGTGGGAGGTGAGCTACTCCAACGTCCTGGGACTGGACGCGGCCGTACGCCAGGCACTGGACCTGGGCCTGGACCAGATCGGCGAGCGAGCCCTCGCGCTCGGCGGGTACCTGCGCGACCGGCTCGAGGCGCTGCCCGGAGTCACCACCTACGACCTGGGCCGGGACCGGTGCGCCATCGTGACGGCCAAGGTCGACGCCCTGCTCGCGGCAGACGTCGCCGCGGCGCTCGCACAGCGAGGCATCAACGTCACCACGACCACGCCTGAGCACACCCAGTTCGACACCGAGAACCGGGGCGTCCACCCCTTGGTGCGCCTCTCCCCGCACTACTACAACACCGAGTCCGAACTCGACCGGGCCGTCGAGGTGTTCGCCGAACTCGCGCACACGGCCGGCTGACCGAGGACCATGTCCGGCCGACCGCAGCTGCTTGCCGGAGGCCCTGTCGACATGCCCGGACGGCGGGGTGCGGGCCAGGTCCGGCCGCGGCTACAGCCGTCCGGCCTCGGCGAGGGCCAGTAGGTCGCTCGCGGCCTCCTGGGCACGAGTTCGGATGGCGGCCGGGCTGGGGGCCGGTCCGCCGAGCAGGGCGGTGTCCACGATCTCCGCCTGGAGGAGGGCGGAGAAGAGGTGTGCGGCCCGAGAGGGGTCGCCGACCTTGGCGCGGAGGTCCGCCGGCCAGTGGGACAGATGTCGGGTGAACAGGTCTATGCGGTTCCCGAGAATCTCCTGCTGGTAGCGGCGGCCGAGCTCGGGGAAGCGCTGCGCGTCCCGGGCCACCACCCTGAACAGCGCCAACTGCTGCTCGGACAGGATGTGTTGGAGGAGTTCGCAGCCCGCTTCCGTCAGGCCCTCCAGTGGCGGCAGGCCCAGCCATTCCGGATCGGCGCTCTGCGCGGAGGTGTCGCAGGCCTCCTGGATGACGGCGACGAACAGGTCGTCCTTGCTGTCGAAGTGCCGGTACAGGGTGGTGATGGAGACGCCCGCACTGGCGGCGATCCGGTTGACCGAGCTTCCGCCGTACCCCTCTTCGAGAAAGGCCGCGAGCGAGGCGTTGATGATCGCCTCGCGCTTGCGGGCCATCAGGCGTGCTTTGGGGTCGTTCTCCGCCCAGGTGCGCACGATCTTCCTCCGGTCTTGCGTCGACTTGACAGAGCATACGACAGCAACCACTATCGTGTCATGCGAAAGTGATTGCTTTTGTATGGAGTGCGGATTCTCGTATGGGATGAGGGAGAGGCAGATGTCGAACACGGACACCCCGCGCGTGTTGGTCCTCGGAGCCACCGGTCGCGTCGGAGCGGCGGTCGTGAAGATCCTGGAGGCGACACCCGGCCAGGTGGTCCCGGTGCGTGCTTCACGCAGCGAGTCGACCGTCGAGCAGTGGATCAAGGAGGGGAAGGAAGCGGTCCGCATCGACCTCGATGACCCCGACACCTTCCCCGGCGCGCTACAAGGCATCGACCGGGTCTTCCTGATGACCGGCTACACGTCGGCGATGACCCAGCAGACCAAGACGCTGGTGGACGCAGCCGAGGACGCCGACGTGAGCTTCCTCGTGCACTTGGGTGTGTTCAGCGACGGACGGTCCACCGACCCGCACTTCGCGTGGCACGAACTGGTGGAGCGCTACATCGCGGGCTCCAAGGTGGCCTGGGCGAATGTGCATCCGCATGTGTTCATGGAGAACCTCCTCGGCATCAACCGGCTGCGCGACGGCCAGATGGTGTGGCCGATGGGCGACAAGCAGGTCGGCTGGATCGCCGGAGAAGACATCGCGGCGGTCGTGGCCAAGGTCCTGGCGGAAGGCCCCGAGACGCACGCGGGCAAGGACTACTACCTGTCCGCCGATCTCCTTGGTGGTGCCGAGGTGGCCGAGGTCCTCTCCGGCGTCCTCGGGCGGGAGATCCCCGCGCTGCTCCTGACCCCGGACGATCTGCAGCGCATGATCGACGCGGGACTGGACACGGCGCCCGCCACCATGGACGCCGGGTACGCGGCCAGCACGCTGATCTGGGCGCGACAGACCTACGAGGGCCGCTTCGACTACTCCGCCGTCACCACCAGCGCGGTCCAGGACCTGCTGGGCCGGGAACCCGTCCATCTCGACTCGTGGACCACCGCACACCGCCAGGAACTGCTCGAACAGCTCTCATGACCTCCATGGAGCGCTCAAGCCGGCGGCAGCGGCCGAGGGTGCGTTCCGGGCGTCCCCAGACAGCCTTCCGACTTCCGCCTACCAACGTGTGCGTTCCGCCTTCCGCCTTCCGTGTTCCGACTTTCGCCTTCCCACCCAGCTGCCCGGCCACCGGTGACCGGATCGGTCCGCTGCCGGACCCGATGAGGCCTGTCGCCGCACCGCCCGCACGGACAAGCTTGGGGCATGACCCGAGCACTGATCGTCATCGATGTCCAGGAGTCCTTCCGCGCCCGCCCATTGTGGGAGACCACCTCCGACCTGAAGATCGCCGACCAGGTGAACCGCCTGGTCCGGCTCTCCCGGCAGGCCGGGGACCTGGTGGTGTGGGTACTGCACTCCGAGCCGGGCAGCGGCGATGTCTTCGACCCGGCCCTCGGCCACGTTCGCCTGATGGAGGAGCTGGAGCGAGCCGACGGGGAACCGCTGATCCACAAGACCTCGCACAACGCCTTCACCACCACCAACCTGCAACAGCTCCTCACCGAGCGCGGTATCCGCGAGCTCACCGTCTGCGGCATCCGCACCGAGCAGTGCGTGGAAACCACGACCCGCGTCGCCGGCGACCTCGGCTACCAGGTCACCTTCGTCGTCGACGCGACCGCGACCAATCCGATCCCGCACCGCGACGCCCCCGCCGACCAGAGCGTCGCCGAGCTGCTGGCCGACCCGCGCACACTTCCGGCCGAAGAGGTCATCAGGCGCACCGAGTACGCCCTCGCCGGACGCTTCGCCACCATCGCCACGGTCGACCAGCTGGAGGCCGCGGCAGACCGTCTGGCACGATGACCGAATCGTGAGCCACGTCGTCTTCTTCCTGGTGCCCGGAGTCCACCTGCTGGACCTGGCCGGCCCCGCGCAGGTCTTCTCCACGGCCGCCGACTTCGGGCACCCCTACACGCTCGCCTACGTCGCCGAGCAGCCACAGATCTCCACCGCCCAGGGGCTGCCGCTGGTGGCCGGGCTCGACTGGCCGGAGCTCGGGCCGGAGGATCTGATCGTGGTTCCCGGCTGGCGGTCGGCCGCTCTGACCCACGGCCCTGCCATCGGTGCCGTCTCCCGCCAAGTCCTCCGGGATCACCACGCCAGAGGCGGGATGGTGGCCAGCGTCTGCGCCGGTGCCGAGGCGCTGGGCCAGGCCGGCCTGCTCGACGGCCGCCGCTGCACCACCCACCATGACGTGCAGGACGAGCTGGCCCTGCGCCACCCCAGGGCGATGGTCGTCCGTGACGTCCTGTTCACCACCGACGACCGGGTGGTCACCTCGGCCGGCATCGCCAGCGGCATCGACCTGGCCCTGCACCTCGTCGCGGCCCGGCACGGGCCGGCCGTCGCCGCCCAGGTGGCCCGGGACATGGTCGTCTACGCCCGCCGCAACGGCCATGAGCCGCAGGCCAGCGCGATGCTCCGGCACCGGTCCCACCTCGACGACACCGTGCACCGCGCCCAGGACCTCATCGACGCCCGGTTCGACCAATCCCTCCCGCTGTCCGGCCTGGCCGTGGCCGTCGGCGTGAGCGAACGCACCCTCACCCGCCTCTTCAGCCGTGCCACCGGACTCACCCCACTGCGCTACCAGCAGACCCTGCGCCTCGAGCGCGCCCAGCACCTCATCAGCCACGGCGCGACGATCGACGCCGCCGCCCGCTCAGTCGGCTTCGAGGACCCGCGCATGCTGCGCCGCCTCCGCGCCCGAACGGCCTGACCGCGGCAGAGAACCGAACGTCCCCCGGACGGCTCGATCCGCCGACAGGGGAAACGGGAGCATCCGCGGACAAGAGACAACGGCAGCGTCCGCGGACAAGAGGCAAGGGCAGCATCCGCGGACAAGAGGCAAGGGCAGCATCCGCGGACAGGGACAACGGCAGCATCCGCCGACAGGCGCGGGGTCAGCATCCGCCGACACAGACGGGGGCATCGCGTCCGTACGCACTCACGTCGTCGCCCGTACCGGCCGTCGTAGGAGATAGGCAGCGGCGCTCGAGATCAGGACGGCCATGCACGCGATGAACACCAGCCCTGCGCCCTCCAGGCCGATCGGACCCGTCAGGAGACCCACCCCGATCACCGGCACCGAGATGCCCGCGTACGCCACCACGAACAGCGCGGAGATCACCGCCGCGCGCCGGTCCGGGGGAGAAGCCTCGGCCACCGCGGAGAGCGCCCCCCGAAAGGTCAGCCCCTGCCCGCCCCCGCCGACGATCGCGCTCAGCACGACGAGCGACAGCAGATCCCACCGCAGTGCGCCCGCGAGCAGCGCCAGCGCCGCGAGGAGTCCGGCACAGCCCAATGGCAACGATCGCGCCCCCCCGATCCGGCCGACGGCCAGCTGCCCGGCGGTCGAGGCGAAGAAGGCCAGTGCGACGACCAGTCCGCTCACGGCGTGGTTGTCCACGTGCAGGGAGTGCGCGAGGAACGCCGGACTGACCGACGTGAACACGCCGAACAGTGCGAAGCCCACCATCGAGGCGGTCGCGGCGGGCACGAACACCGCCCGCACCTGGATGGGCAGGCCGGGCCGCTGAGGCCGTACGGTGCTCAGCGGCCGCGGCTCCCGCACGGTCTCCGGAAGCCTGAGCAGGACGGCGGCCGAGCCGACCACCAGTACGAGATGCACGGCGAACGGCAGGTAGAGCGGCCAGGCGGCGTACTGCGCGAGCAATCCGGCCAGCAGTGGACCGAATCCCAGCCCGCCGATATTGGCGGCTGTAGCCACGAACGTGGCCCGGGAGGCGCCGCCGTTCGGGGCCAAGTCCATCACGTACGCCGTGGCGGCCCCGGTGAACAGGCCGGCAGAAAGTCCCGACAGCAACCGCCCCGCGTACAGCCAGCCCAGCCCGGTGGCGCACAGGAAGCAGACGGCGCTCGCCGCCGCGAATCCCAGGCCCGACAGAAGCACCGGCCGCCTGCCCACGGCGTCCGAGGCGTTGCCCACCAGCAGCAGCACGCCGATGACCCCGAAGGCGTACACGGCGTACACGACGGTCACCGTCAGTTCGGAGAACCCGAACTTCTCCTGATAGAGGCCGTAGAGAGGGGTCGGCAGCGTAGTGCCGGCCATGCACACGGCGAACACCGCCCCGCTGAGCAAACACTGGTGCCACCCTCGGCGATCACCGTCCATGTCGCCGACGGTAATCCCGCACGCCACACCCCGCTCGGCTCGGCGTGCCCGGCGAGCCGCCGATTCGGGAGAGCGAGGATGCCGACGAGACAGCAGAACCATCATCCCGGCCTCGCTCCACTCGGCGAGCCCCTCATGCGCCGTGGGGCCCCGAACAGCAGGTTGCCCCAGGCGGCACGCCGCCTGGGGCAACCCGAGCCGGCCACGGGCACCGGCGCCTCGTCCTCGCCTACTCGTAGCCGAGGACCTTGAAGTCCTTACTGACGAAGATGTGGTGCGGCCAGTTGACGCTGATGTTGTGGACCTCGTACTCGCCGTTGCTCAGCTGCACGACACGGTCATTGATGCCTCCGGGGACGATGGCCTGCGCGGCCTTCGTCGCCTTGTCCGCTGTCGTCCCGCTGACGATCGTCCCCTCTCCCTCGGTGTAGTCCGGAATCTGACCGACGGACTTGGCCGGCGACGGCGTGCCCTGCTGGAAGGGGATCACCCCTGCCGCCTTGGCTGCCGCGGCTCCGCCGTCGCCCCCGGGTTGCACGATCACCTGCGTGGCCGCGATGGTCGCGCTGTCGACCGTGCCCAGGACGAGGACGCTCGCGCCCTTCTTCACGGCCTTCTCCGAGGCGTGGTGGGTTCCCTTCTTGTAGGTCGTGGAGGACGCCTCGGTGACGGTCACCTCCACACCCGTTGCCGTGGAAAAGGTGAAGCCCGACGCGGACTTGGTGTCGACGATGCCCGTGGCACCCCCCGCGGCGGGGTCGGACCGGGCCCCGCCACCGGCGGGCAGGGAAGCGGTGGGGGTCGCGGCGGTGGCCGAAAGGGGCGTCGCGGACGACGAGGCAAACGCCCCGGCGGACGTGCCGGCGAGTCCGGCCACCGCACATGTCAGCCCGGCGGCCACGATCCATCCGCCCTTCTTCTTCGACAGCAACCGCCGTGCGTGTGGCCGGCGTGCTTGAACGGCCGTGGTCGCCGGGTCCGCCCCGGCCGGCGAGTGGCTTGTCGGTTCGTTGTCATTCATGGTGACACTCCTCGCGCTTGGCAACGCCACACAGCTTGCGGGCCGTTCATACGAGAACGCTGTGGCTGAGGTGAAGAACTCCTAACAAAGTGACAGGGCTGACCAGACGTGGAAGAGCGGCCTGACTCCCCGGCTGAACTCCGAGTCGGCGCGAGAACGCGCCGGACAGCGACGGGTGAGTTCGTCGGTACGCGCGCCCACCACGTCCTCGCACGGGAGGCGTTCCAGGCCGGAAAGAGCTCCAGGCCGGAACGAGGAGTGAGGGCCAGGACGTCGGGGCTCCGGCAATCGCTCCGTGAATGCGCTGCCGCACACGGATCTCATGTGCGCCGACCGGCCTTTGACGGACCGTGAGCGGCGGAGTGCTCGGCCGGCGACGGGCTCTTCACCCGGTCGCAGGCGTCTGTGTCCGCTGTCGGCGGGCATCCGAAGGGTGACCGATGCGGGGAGAACCTCATGCTGACAGTGCAATCCGACGAGGCGTCGCTCGCCGATGCCCGTGATCTGGTGCGGGCCTTCCTCACCACGCATTGCGCGGCCGTGGACAGCGACGCGGTGCGGGTCGTGGTGAGTGAACTGGTGACGAACGCGATGCGGCACACGGACGGTCCGTGGTCGGTGACGGCCGATCTCGGGTCCGGCGTCCTCACGGTCGATGTCACGGACACGAGTACGGAGCCGTTGCGTTGCCGTCCGGTCGCATGGGACGGCGGTGGCGGTGGAGGGCTGCACCTGGTGCACGGTCTCGCCGGCCAGGTCCGGGTGACCACGACGGCGGTCGGGAAGACGGTGACGGCGATGTGGCCCCTGGTTCCTCGCCAACAGCGCCCTTGACCGGCCCCGCTCGGGCAACTCCTACGGAAGAGACCCGAGCCTCCGACGGGGATGGGTGATCGGGCAGCGGGCGCCTGGAAGAGCCCGGACGGGCTGTGCCACCGCCCCCGCAGGAAGTGAGCCGTCCGTGGTTGATCCAGTGAGCCGGTGGCGACAGCCGCGGCCCAGCCCGCGCAGGCACGTTCGCCGAAGCGGCGCCGCTCGCCGGACTGCGGGGGGACGAGCAGCGGCCCGAGCTTCCGTCCTGCTGGACGGCGAGGGCATACCTCCTGGTACAAACGGGCATCCTGCTCCGCTGCGGCTAGCCGGGTCGGCGGACCTGTACGCCTGATGAGGTGGGCTGAGGCGCGTGGGGAGCGGTCGCCGTTCGTCGGGATGCCTGCGGCGGCGGAGGGCGGGTACACGGGCCGTGTACGAGCGGCACAGGACGGCATGGACGGGTGTGAGATCGGTGGCGGTCAAGGCGATGGGCTGGGCCCACTCCTTTCCCGTATCAGGAGGGGTGCGGGCGGGACGGCAGTGGACACGCAGGCATCTGGAGTCCCTGACGTGGACCGCCGCCGAGCCGGACACGGTGGACGCCGTCGTCCTGACCGTGTCCGAACTGCTCACCAACGCCCACGTCCACGCGCACAGCGACGCGTACCTGGTTCTCACCTGGGACGGCGACTGCCTGCACGTGAGCGTCCACGACGAGGACCCGACGCTGCCGCAGCAGCGCGACCCGGAGGCGGGCGCGGTGTCCGGCCGCGGAGTGGGGATCGTCCGGATGCTCGCCGACGAGTGGGAGACGACGTGCCAGCGGCACGGCAAGACGGTGACGGCCTGCTTTCGCCCCACCCGACGCTGACCGGCACGGCGCGTGGACCCCGCTTCAGGCGTACGCCGCGAACACACTCCGTCCACGCAGGGCGGTCGGAGGGTAAGTGGCCCAGCTCATATGGCACTGAAGGAGCGTCACCGACACCATGGTCCTCGTCACCGGCAGGCTGAAGGGATCAAGAATGTTCCGCAAGGTGCTGGTCGCCAACCGTGGTGAGATCGCGATTCGCGCGTTTCGCGCCGGCTATGAAGTGGGCGCGCGAACCGTCGCCGTCTTCCCGCACGAGGACCGCAATTCGCTGCACCGGCTGAAGGCGGACGAGGCCTACGAGATCGGTGAGCCGGGACACCCGGTCCGCGCCTACCTCTCCGTCGAGGAGATCGTCCGCGCGGCGCGTCGGGCCGGTGCGGACGCGGTCTACCCGGGCTACGGGTTCCTGTCCGAGAACCCCGACCTGGCGCGCGCCTGCGAGGAGGCCGGCATCACGTTCGTCGGGCCCAGCGCGGACACGCTCGAGCTGACCGGGAACAAGGCGCGCGCGGTGGCCGCCGCGCGCGCGGCCGGCGTACCGGTGCTCGGCTCTTCGGCGCCGTCCGACGACGTGGACGAACTGCTCCGCGCCGCCGAGGACGTCGGTTTTCCCCTGTTCGTCAAGGCGGTCGCCGGTGGCGGAGGACGCGGCATGCGCCGCGTCGAGGACCCCGCCACGCTCCGCGAGTCCATCGAAGCCGCGGCCCGCGAGGCCGCCTCCGCCTTCGGCGACTCCACCGTCTTCCTGGAGAGGGCCGTCGTCGATCCCCGCCATATCGAGGTGCAGATCCTCGCCGACGGGCAAGGCAACGTCATCCACCTGTTCGAGCGTGACTGCTCGGTGCAGCGCCGCCACCAGAAGGTGATCGAGCTGGCGCCCGCGCCGAACCTCGACCCGGCGCTGCGCGAGCGGATCTGCGCCGACGCGGTGACGTTCGCCCGGCAGATCGGCTACCGCAACGCGGGAACCGTGGAGTTCCTGCTCGACCCCGCCGGAAACCACGTCTTCATCGAGATGAACCCGCGCATCCAGGTCGAGCACACAGTGACCGAGGAGGTCACCGACGTCGACCTCGTACAGGCGCAACTGCGGATCGCCGCCGGGGAGACGCTGGCCGACCTGGGCCTCGCCCAGGAGACCATCACCTTGCGTGGCGCCGCACTGCAATGCCGGATCACCACCGAGGACCCGGCCAACGGCTTCCGCCCCGACACCGGCAGGATCAGTGCCTACCGCTCACCCGGCGGATCGGGCATCCGGCTGGATGGCGGCACCACCCATGCCGGTACGGAGATCAGCGCGCACTTCGACTCCATGCTGGTCAAACTCACCTGCCGGGGGCGGGACTTCAAGACCGCGATCGGCCGCGCCCGGCGTGCGGTGGCCGAATTCCGCATCCGGGGCGTTGCCACGAACATCCCGTTCCTGCAAGCCGTCCTCGACGACCCGGACTTCCAGGCGGGAAGGGTCACGACCTCGTTCATCGAGGAGCGGCCGCACCTGCTCACCGCACGGCACTCCGCGGACCGCGGCACCAAGCTGCTCACCTACCTCGCCGACGTCACGGTGAACAAGCCGCACGGCGAGCGACCCGAGTCGATCGAGCCCCTCACCAAACTGCCGCCCCTGCCCGACGGCGAACCGGCAGCCGGCTCCCGCCAGCGGCTCGCCCAGCTCGGCCCCGAGGGCTTCGCCCGATGGCTGCGCGAGGCACCCAGCATCGGCGTCACCGACACCACGTTCCGTGACGCCCACCAGTCACTGCTCGCCACCCGGGTCCGCACCAAGGACCTGCTCGCCGTCGCCCCCGCGGTGGCGCGGACCCTGCCGCAGCTGCTGTCGCTGGAGTGCTGGGGTGGTGCCACGTACGACGTCGCCCTGCGCTTCCTCGCGGAGGACCCCTGGGAGCGGCTGGCCGCACTTCGTGCAGCCGTCCCCAACATCTGCCTGCAGATGCTTCTGCGCGGCCGTAACACCGTCGGCTACACGCCCTATCCGACCGAGGTGACCGACGCCTTCGTAGAGGAGGCGGCGGCCACCGGCATCGACATCTTCCGCGTCTTCGACGCCCTCAACGACGTCGAGCAGATGCGACCCGCCATCGATGCCGTACGACAGACCGGAACGGCGGTCGCCGAGGTCGCCCTCTGTTACACCGCCGACCTGTCCGACCCGTCCGAGCGGCTGTACACCCTGGACTACTACCTCCGCCTGGCCGAACAGATCGTGGCCGCCGGCGCCCACGTCCTGGCCATCAAGGACATGGCAGGGCTGCTCCGCGCCCCGGCCGCGGCGACGCTCGTGGCGGCACTGCGCCGAGAGTTCGACCTGCCGGTGCACGTCCACACCCATGACACCGCGGGCGGCCAGCTCGCCACGTATCTCGCCGCGATCCAGGCCGGCGCGGACGCGGTGGACGGCGCGGTGGCGTCCATGGCGGGCACCACGTCGCAGCCGTCGCTGTCGGCGATCGTGGCCGCCACCGACTACTCCGAACGACCGACCGGGCTGGACCTCAAGGCAGTCGGGGACCTGGAGCCGTACTGGGAGAGCGTCCGCAAGATCTACGCACCGTTCGAGGCGGGCCTGGCCTCGCCGACCGGGCGGGTCTACCACCATGAGATCCCCGGTGGGCAGCTCTCCAACCTGCGCACTCAGGCGATCGCCCTCGGCCTCGGCGACCGCTTCGAGGAGATCGAGGCGATGTACGCCGCCGCCGACCGCATCCTCGGACGTCTGGTGAAGGTCACCCCGTCCTCCAAGGTGGTCGGCGACCTTGCCCTGCACCTGGTCGGCGCCGGGGTGGCGCCGGAGGAATTCGAGGCGACGCCGGACAAGTTCGACATCCCCGACTCCGTCATCGGCTTCCTGCGCGGCGAGTTGGGCAATCCGCCCGGCGGATGGCCTGAGCCGTTCCGCACCAAGGCGCTGGCCGGCCGCGCCGACCCCAAGCCCCCGCAGGAACTGACCCCCGACGACCGTACCGGACTGGCGAAGGACCGCCGCGGAACGCTCAACCGCCTCCTCTTCGCAGGACCGACGCGCGACTACGAGACACACCGTCAGACCTATGGCGACACCAGCGTGCTGGACAGCAAGGACTTCTTCTACGGGCTGCGCCCGGGGAAGGAGTACGCCGTCGACCTCGAGCCCGGGGTGCGTCTCCTCATCGAACTGCAGGCCATCGGCGAGGCCGACGAACGCGGTATGCGCACCGTGATGTCCACCCTGAACGGCCAACTCCGGCCGATCCAGGTGCGCGACACCGCGGCCGCCTCCGACGTCCCGCCGACCGAGAAGGCCGACCGGGCCAACCCGGGCCACGTGGCCGCACCGTTCGCCGGAGTGGTCACGCTCGCGGTCGCCGAGGGCGACGAGGTGGCGGCGGGTGCCGTGATGGCCACCATCGAGGCGATGAAGATGGAGGCCGCGATCACCGCCCCGAAGGCCGGAAAGGTGTCCCGGCTGGCCATCAACAAGATCCAGCAGGTGGAGGGCGGCGATCTCCTGGTCGAGATCGCCTAGGCCGTCGTGTCCGCAGGCCATTGACCAGCCGAAGAGGGTGGGGCCTGCGGCAACCAGCCGCGTCAGGAGCCGATCGCGACGTCGCTCCACAGCGCTTTTTCCCCCGCCCAGCCGCTCACGGCGGAGACGCGGCGCCGACCAAGGCACCGCTGCTTTCCCCCGCCGTGAGCGGCGGACAGGTCCTAGCCTCGGCGGGCGACCCAGGTGGCCTGGCTGGACGGGTCGTCGAGGTCGACGGTCACGCCGGACCACTTGTCGTCCGGGCCGTGGTGGCCGTCGTACCGGCCGGTGTGTCCGAAGTTCCAGTGGATGAAGAAGACGACGTCGTCTCCGTGGACGGCGCCGTCGATGTCCCCGCTGTCACCGCCCACGGAGGCGAATCCGGTGAAGTGGCCGGCGCCGTCGGGAGTGCCCAGGAACAGGCTGACGTGGGAGACGTTGCTCTGGTCCATGATCCACTTGCCGTCGAAGCTGCCCGCCGGCAACGCGGCGGGTGTCGCGGACGCCCGTCCCGCCTCCCGCCCGTCGAGAGGGGTTGCGTCCGCCGTGGAGACGGTGAAGGCCAGCACGGCGGCCGAGATGGCGACCACCGCTCCCACTCTGCGCATCAGTCCGGATGTCATGAAAGCCCTCCTCGGAAGTCCTCGGGCACCCAGCATGCGAGGCGGGGCATACAGGACACCCACAGAGTGCGCAGCGATCACATACAGCGCACGCACACGGCACGTACAGGCCGTGTACGTCGTGGCGCCACGGGCGTGGCGCATCTGCGTCGGTCCGTTGGGGTGACCGGACGCAGGTCAGTGGATCGGCGGCGGCGGCGGTGCTGTCACGCTGAGTGCCGGGGATCGGGATTCATGGCCGTCAGGGGGACCGTGGAGTTTCGGTTGCTGGGGCCGTTGGAGGTACGGGACGGCGGGGGCGGGGTCATGGCCCTGCGCGCGGCACGCCAACGGGCCCTGCTGGCGGGGTTGTTGCTCTCGGCCAACCAGGTCGTGAGCGTGCACCGGCTCATCGACGTCGTATGGGGCCAGGCCTCACCCGCCTCGGCCGTGGCCAACCTGCGGACGCACGTGGCCGGGCTGCGCCGGCTGCTGTCCGCCTCGGACGGCGAGGCGGAGCCGCTCGGCGGGTCCGTACGGCTGGGCACGCGGCCCGGCGGTTACCAGCTGACGGTGCTCCCCGGCGAGCTGGACCTGACCGTCTTCGACGACTTGGTCGCACGGGGCAGACAGGCTCTGCGGCAGCGGCGGCCCGCGGAGGCGGCACCCTACTTCGGACGAGCGCTGGAGCTGTGGCGTGGTCCGCCGCTGGAGAACGTGGTGCTGCACGGCCCCGGAGAGGCCGACCTGGCCCGGCTGGAGGAGGCCCGGCCTGCCGTGGTGGAGGACTGGCTGCGTGCGAGGCTGGCGTGCGGGGAGCACGCCGAGGTGATCGGCGAACTGCGCGCCCTGGTGGTGGAACAGCCGCTGAGAGAGCGGCTGTGGGCGTTGCTCATGCTCGCCCTGCACCGGACCGGGCGCAGGGCCGACGCCCTCGGCGCCTACGACCAGGCGCGGGCACGGCTCGTCGACGAGCTGGGCCTGGACCCGGGACGGGAACTGTCGGCACTCCACGAGCGGATCCTCAGCGGCGACCCGGGTCTCAGTGGCGATCCCGCTCGCAGCGGGGGCTCAGGCCTCAGCGGGGATTCGGGCCCCAGCGGGGGCTCGGCTCTCACCACCGGGCCGGTCGGAGCGGCCGGGTGGGAGTGATACGCGGGATCGGCGTCGTCCCTGCCGGGAGCTACGTCCCGGAGGTGGGTCTACGGCATTGCAGGTGAGGGCATCGCGAGCCGGCGTCAGCGGTCGGCGATGTCCTCGCGGAGGCCGTCGGAGAATTCCCACCACGACAAGGGAAGCCAGTCACCGTTGACGAAGGCGTCGACAGTCGCGCCTCGACCGCGGACCGTCACGGTCGTTCCCGGCGGGTAGGTGGTGCCGGAGAGCCCTGGTACGGGAACAAGCAGGGTTCCCAGTCGCTGCGCGGACACGTTTCGTCCTCCGAATCTCATTCCTGGCATGGCGCCGGTTGATATTCCTCCTGAGATTACCGGGTTGTCCTATCGAGCAGGCCGGAGAATCATGAGAGATGGGTCACGCGGAGAAAGCGGGGCGGGAGCGTGGCAGAAGGATACGTGCGTCGCAAAGCGGAGGTGGCAGTAATGAAGGCCGTCGTTTACAAGGGTCCGTTCGACGTTGCGATCGAAGATGTTGAAAAGCCCAGCATTCAGCATCCGAATGATGTGATCGTACGGATCACGTCCACCGCGATATGCGGCTCCGACCTGCACATGTACGAAGGCCGCACCGCTGCCGAGCCCGGCATCGTCTTCGGGCACGAGAACATGGGAGTCATCGAGGATGTCGGCGACGGCGTCACCGGGCTCAGCGAGGGCGACCGCGTGGTCATGCCCTTCAATGTCGCCTGCGGGTTCTGCACCAACTGCGTAGAGGGATTCACCGGTTACTGTCTGACCGTCAACCCCGGTTTCGCGGGCGGAGCTTACGGCTATGTCGCCATGGGACCGTGGAAGGGCGGCCAGGCGGAATACCTGCGCGTTCCCTACGCGGACTTCAACTGCCTGAAGCTGCCGGCCGGAAACGAGCACGAGAGTGATTTCATCCTGCTCGCCGATATCTTCCCGACGGGCTACCACGGCTGTGAACTCGCCCAGGTCCGCCCCGGCGAGAGTGTCGCGGTGTACGGCGGAGGGCCGGTCGGGCTCATGGCCGCCTATTCGGCACTGCTCCGCGGCGCGAAGAAGGTGTTCGTCGTGGACCGGGTCCCCGAGCGGCTGCAGAAGGCCGAGGAGATAGGCGCGGTTCCGATCAACTTCGCCGAGGGAAACCCGGTCGAGCAGATCAAGGACCAGACCGAGGGAGTCGGCACGGACAAGGGCGTGGACGCCGTCGGCTACCAGGCGACGGCGCACGGCACGGACCGCGAGGAACCGGCGACCGTCCTGAACTCGCTCGTCGGCACCGTCCGCGCCACCGGAGCGCTCGGCATACCCGGCCTCTACGTCCCGTCCGACCCTGGAGGCCCGGACGAGCAGGCCAAACAGGGCATGCTCCTCGTCGCGATCGGCAAGCTCTTCGAGAAGGGCCTGCGGCTGGGTACGGGACAGTGCAACGTGAAGCGCTACAACCGGTACCTGCGAGACATGATCATCGAAGGCAGGGCGACGCCCAGCTTCGTCGTCTCGCATGAACTGCCCCTGGATCAGGCGCCCTCGGCCTACGACAAGTTCGACAAGCGCATCGAGGGCTACACGAAGGTGGTACTGCACCCGTAGCCCTGCAGAACTAGCCAGCGCCGGCCCTGCAGGGCCAGCCCTGCAGAACCGGCCCAGTGGAACCGGAACCGTCGGCTGCGGCGGGGGAGTGCCCCCGCCG
>NZ_JBHVWZ010000048.1:0-5745 GCF_042881985.1 Streptomyces sp. NPDC058246
GCGCCCGCCCGTGCCGCTGCGCCCGCCCGTGCCGCTGCGCCCGCCCGTGCCGCTGCGCCCGCCCGTGCCGCTGCGCCCGCCCGTGCTGCTGCGCCCACCCGTGCCGCGCTGCTGCGCCCGCCCGTGCCGCCCCTGGCGGCACGACTGCCCGCATCTACGAGGGTGCGCGGCCACCCCAGCGGCAGCCGCCCACACTTGCGGAGGTGGGCCCCCACCCCACCGCAGGTCGGGACGTCGGCGCAGGCCCATCGCCGGGCGTGCTGCACGAGCTCGTCCCTTTCGTCCCTGTGCATACTGTCAAAGTTCCACCCCCGGTTTTGTACACATACGGCTCATGACGGCCCCCCGGTAGGGGGCGATAGCCTGGTGGCGTGATCAGCGCGATATCTCGCGGGGGCATCGTCGCCCCTGCCCTGCGCCCGGAGAGCACGGACCACATCCGTGACCGGGTGGCGATCGCTGGTCTTCGCGGGCGGGTCGGGGTGGCGACCAGCGCACTCCGGATGCCGAAGGCACCCCACGGACGGACGTCGCCGAGAGCAGCGTCACAGTCTCCGAAGGCGCCACAAATGGCTGATAACCCCCCGCTCATCTCCCCTTGCGGCATAGCGTCGGAGCAGACCGGACACCCCGCGTCACGGCGTTACGTCGAAAGCGAAGAGACCGTACTTCCTTCAACGTCACGCAACGGCGCGCGACAGGAGCCAGAGGACAATGCAGACCAAGCTGGACGAAGCCAAGGCCGAGCTGCTCGAACGGGCCGCCCGGGTAGCTGAGAACAGCCCGGTCGGGGGGCACCTACCGACTGGGACGACGAGCGAGGGCACTCCTGACCGGGACACCGTGCTCGCGTTCCTCCAGCGCTACTACCTGCACACCGCCCCGGAGGACCTCACCGACCGCGACCCGGTCGATGTCTTCGGAGCCGCCTACTCCCACTACCGACTGGCCGAGAACCGCCCCCAGGGCACGGCCAACGTGCGGGTCCACACCCCGACCGTCGAGGAGAACGGCTGGACGTGCAGCCACTCCGTCGTCGAGGTCGTCACCGATGACATGCCTTTTCTGGTCGACTCGGTCACCAATGAGCTCTCCCGCCAGGGCCGCGGTATTCATGTCGTCATCCACCCGCAGTTCGTCGTACGGCGTGATCTGACCGGTGAGCTCATCGACGTGCTGCCCGGGCGGCCCGCCGTCGAGGAGCTTCCGCACGACGCCCACGTCGAGTCCTGGATCCACGTCGAGATCGACCGCGAGACCGACCGCTCCGACCTGAAGCAGATCACCTCCGATCTGCTGCGCGTCCTGTCCGACGTCCGTGAGGCCGTCGAGGACTGGGAGAAGATGCGCGACTCCGCGCTGCGGATCGCGGAGGAGCTGCCCAAGGAGCCGACCGCCGACGACCTGCGCGACCAGGAGGTCGAGGAGGCACGTGAGCTGCTGCGCTGGCTCGCGGGCGACCACTTCACCTTCCTGGGGTACCGGGAGTACGAGCTGCGGGACGACGACTCGCTGGCCGCCGTGCCCGGCACCGGGCTCGGCATCCTGCGCGCCGACCCGCAGCACGCGGGCGAGGACAGCCACCCGGTCAGCCCGTCCTTCGAGCGGCTGCCCGCCGACGCCCGCGCCAAGGCCCGCGAGCACAAGCTGCTGGTGCTGACGAAGGCGAACAGCCGGGCGACCGTGCACCGGCCGTCGTACCTCGACTACGTCGGGGTGAAGAAGTTCGACGCCGACGGCAACGTGATCGGCGAGCGGCGCTTCCTCGGCCTGTTCTCCTCGGCCGCGTACACCGAGTCCGTGCGCCGCGTGCCCGTCGTGCGCCGCAAGGTCGACGAGGTGCTCAAGGGCGCGGGCTTCTCGCCCAACAGTCACGACGGCCGCGATCTGCTGCAGATCCTGGAGACGTACCCGCGCGACGAGCTCTTCCAGACGCCCGCCGACGAGCTGCGCTCCATCGTCACCTCGGTGCTCTACCTCCAGGAGCGGCGCCGGCTGCGGCTCTACCTGCGCCAGGACGAGTACGGGCGCTACTACTCGGCGCTCGTCTACCTCCCGCGCGACCGCTACACCACCGGCGTACGCCTGCGGATCATCGACATCCTCAAGGAGGAGCTGCAGGGCACCAGCGTCGACTTCACGGCCTGGAACACCGAGTCGATCCTGTCCCGGCTGCACTTCGTGGTCCGCGTCGAGCCCGGCACCGAGCTGCCGCAGCTGTCCGACGCCGACAAGGAACGCATCGAGGCGCGGCTCGTCGAGGCCGCCCGCTCCTGGGCCGACGGCTTCGCGGAGGCGCTGACCGCCGAGTGCGGCGAGGAGCGCGCCGCCGAACTGCTGCGCCGCTACGGCAACGCCTTCCCCGAGGGCTACAAGGCCGACCACACCCCGCGCGCCGCCGTCGCCGACCTGGTCCACCTCGAAGCGCTCACGCGCGACAAGACCAAGGACTTCGCGCTCAGCCTGTACGAGCCGGTGGGCGCCGCGCCGGGTGAGCGCCGTTTCAAGATCTACCGCACCGGTGAGCAGGTGTCGCTCTCCGCGGTGCTGCCCGCCCTGAACCGGATGGGCGTCGAGGTCACCGACGAGCGGCCGTACGAGCTGCGCTGCTCGGACCGGACGACCGCCTGGATCTACGACTTCGGGCTGCGCCTGCCCAAGTCCATGAACGGCAACGGCGACTCCCTCGGCGACGACGGCCGCGAGCGCTTCCAGGAGGCCTTCGCCGCCACCTGGACCGGCGAGGCGGAGAACGACGGCTTCAACGCCCTCGTGCTGAGCGCCGGGCTGACCTGGCGGCAGGCGATGGTGCTGCGCGCGTACGCGAAGTACCTGCGCCAGGCCGGTTCCACCTTCAGCCAGGACTACATGGAGGACACCCTCCGCAACAACGTCCACACCACCCGGCTGCTGGTCTCGCTCTTCGAGGCGCGGATGTCGCCGGACCGCCAGCGCGCCGGTCTGGAGCTGACCGACGCCCTCCTCGAGGAGCTGGACGCCGCACTCGACCAGGTCGCCTCGCTGGACGAGGACCGGATCCTGCGGTCCTTCCTGCACCTCATCAAGGCGACCCTGCGGACGAACTTCTTCCAGGAGGCGCTGGGCGCCAAGTGGCACGGATACGTCTCCATGAAGTTCGACCCGACGGCCATCCCGGACCTTCCGGCGCCGCGTCCGGCGTACGAGATCTGGGTGTACTCACCGCGCGTCGAGGGTGTGCACCTGCGGTTCGGCAAGGTCGCGCGCGGCGGGCTGCGCTGGTCCGACCGGCGTGAGGACTTCCGCACGGAGATCCTGGGTCTGGTCAAGGCGCAGATGGTGAAGAACACCGTCATCGTGCCGGTCGGCGCCAAGGGCGGCTTCGTCGCCAAGCAGCTGCCCGACCCGTCCGTGGACCGCGACGCCTGGCTGGCCGAGGGCATTCGCAGCTACAAGACCTTCATCTCGGCGCTGCTCGACATCACCGACAACATGGTCGCCGGTGAGGTCGTGCCGCCCGTGGACGTCGTCCGGCACGACGGGGACGACACGTACCTCGTGGTCGCCGCCGACAAGGGCACCGCCACCTTCTCGGACATCGCCAACGGGGTCGCGGAGAAGTACAACTTCTGGCTCGGCGACGCCTTCGCCTCCGGCGGCTCCGCCGGTTACGACCACAAGAAGATGGGCATCACCGCGCGCGGTGCCTGGGAGTCCGTGAAGCGGCACTTCCGGGAGCTGGGCGTGAACACCCAGACGCAGGACTTCACCGTGGTCGGCGTAGGCGACATGTCGGGTGACGTGTTCGGCAACGGCATGCTGCTCAGCGAGCACATCCGGCTGGTCGCGGCCTTCGACCACCGGCACATCTTCATCGACCCGACCCCGGACGCGGAGACGTCGTACGCCGAGCGGCGCCGCCTGTTCGAGCTGCCGCGCTCGTCGTGGGCCGACTACAACAGCGAGCTGATCTCGTCCGGCGGCGGTGTGTTCCCGCGTACCGCCAAGGCGATCCCGGTCAACGCGCATGTCCGCGAGGCCCTCGGTATCGAGGCCGGCGTCGCCAAGATGACCCCGGCCGACCTGATGAGGGCGATCCTCCGGGCGCCGGTCGACCTGCTGTGGAACGGCGGCATCGGTACGTACGTGAAGTCGTCCGCCGAGTCGCACGCGGATGTCGGCGACAAGGCCAACGACGCGATCCGCGTGGACGGCGCGGACCTGCGTGTCAAGGTCGTCGGCGAGGGCGGCAACCTGGGTCTGACCCAGCTCGGCCGGATCGAGTTCGCGCAGCACGGCGGCAAGATCAACAACGATGCCATCGACAACAGCGCGGGCGTGGACACCTCCGACCACGAGGTGAACATCAAGATCCTGCTCAACGCGGTGGTGGCCAACGGCGATCTGACCGTCAAGCAGCGCAACAAGCTGCTCGCCGAGATGACCGACGAGGTCGGCGCGCTGGTCCTGCGCAACAACTACGCGCAGAACGTGGCGATCGCCAACGCGCTGGCCCAGTCCCCGGACATGCTCCACGCCCAGCAGCGGTTCATGCGCAGCCTGGTGCGCTCGGGCCACCTCGACCGGGCCCTGGAGTTCCTGCCCAGCGAGCGGCAGATCCGCGAGCGGCTCAACAGCGGGCAGGGCCTGACCGGGCCCGAGACGGCCGTCCTTCTCGCGTACACGAAGATCACGGTCTCCGACGAGCTGCTCGCCACCTCGCTGCCGGACGACCCGTATCTGCAGAAGCTGCTGTACGCGTACTTCCCCACCGCGCTGCGCGAGAAGTTCCGCGAGCAGATCGAGGCGCACGCGCTGCGCCGGGAGATCGTCACGACCGTCCTGGTCAACGACACGGTCAACACGGGCGGTACGAGCTTCCTGCACCGTCTCCGTGAGGAGACCGGCGCTTCCCTGGAGGAGGTCGTCCGGGCGCAGACCGCGGCCCGCGCGATCTTCGAGTCGAGCAAGGTGTGGGACGCGGTGGAGGCGCTGGACAACATCGTCGCCGCCGACGTGCAGACCCGCATCCGGCTCCACTCCCGGCGCCTCGTCGAGCGCGGCACGCGCTGGCTGCTCAACAACCGGCCGCAGCCGCTCCAGCTCGCCGAGACGATCAGCTTCTTCAGCGACGGTGTCGAGCAGGTCTGGTCGGAGCTGCCCAAGCTGCTGCGCGGCGCGGATCTGGAGTGGTACCAGCAGATCTACGACGAGCTGTCGGGCGCCGGCGTCCCGGACGAGCTGGCCACCCGCGTGGCCGGGTTCTCCTCCGCCTTCCCGACGCTGGACATCGTCGCGGTGGCCGACCGCACGGGCAAGGACCCGATGGCCGTCGCCGAGGTCTACTACGACCTCGCCGACCGTCTCGGCATCACCCAGCTGATGGACCGCATCATCGAGCTCCCGCGTGCCGACCGCTGGCAGTCCATGGCCCGCGCGTCGATCCGTGAGGACCTCTACGCGGCCCACGCCTCGCTGACCGCCGACGTCCTCGCCGTCGGCAACGGCACCTCGACTCCCGAGCAGCGCTTCAAGGCCTGGGAGGAGAAGAACGCGGCGATCCTCGGACGGGCCCGTACGACCCTGGAGGAGATCCGGGGCTCGGACTCGTTCGACCTCGCGAATCTGTCGGTGGCGATGCGGACGATGCGGACGCTGCTGCGGACGCATTCGTAATTCACCCGATTGGCGTACATCGAGAGGGGCGCCCCCCCCCCGGGCGGGCGGGGGGGCCCCCCCTTGGGGATGGACGGCGCGCGCCCAGAT
>NZ_JBHVWZ010000048.1:5755-43011 GCF_042881985.1 Streptomyces sp. NPDC058246
TTTCTTTCTGCGGTTGGGTGGTCTTATTTTTTTATCACTCGTTGGTTCTATTTGTTTGCCGCCCTCGCGGTCCGTATGCGGCGGGCGCGGCCCCCCTTTGCGTATGCCGGGCGAGCGCCTTGATCGCCTTCTTGCCTGCCTCTTGTCGATCTCTCGGGAAAACCGGACTTGGAATTTACCTATTGCTGATAAAAGGGACAATTGTGACTGTGAATCTCTCCGACGAACGGGCCCATGTCGGTCGTCGAGCACCCGCGCCCGTCCAGCCCGCGCCCGCCGTCCGGCCCCGGCCCTTCGCCCGGAGCCGGCGAATCGCCCTCGAAGTGGTGAAGTTCGGGGCCGTCGGCGGCAGTGGTGTCGCGGTCAACTTCCTGGTGTTCAACCTTCTGCTGCACGGCCTGAAGTGGGCCCCGATGGTCGCCACGGTCATCGCCAGCTGTGTCGCGATGGGCACCAACTACCTCGGCTTCCGCTTCTTCGCCTACCGGGACCGCGCCTCGCGCACCCGGCGGCAGATCGCCCTGTTCTTCGTCTTCAGCGGCATCGGCGTCGTCATGGAGAGCGCGCTGTTCTACGTCGGCTATCACGGCCTGGGCATGAGCGGCCCGCTCGGCTCGAACATGGCCAAGGCGCTGTCGATCGTGCTCGCCTCGGCCTTCCGGTTCCTGGTGTACCGGACATGGGTTTTCGAGCAGACGAGGCATGGTCAGACGGAGCACGGTCAGGTGAGGCACGGCCGGTAACGGGGCGTCGCCGAGAGTTATGTCTAGTATTAATAGGATGAATGTGGATCAGCGTCGCCCGCTCACCGCGTCCGAAGCCGCGCCCGGAGCCGCGTCCGAAGCCTCGTCCGCCGCGTCCGAGGTCGCGCCCGAGGTCGTGACCGTGGCACCCGAGGCCGCGCCCGCCGTGTCCGTCGTCGTCATCGTCTACAACGACGCCGACCGGCTGCCCACGGCCGTGCGCTCGGTGCTCGACCAGACGCTGCGCGGCGTCGAGGTCGTCATCGTCGACGACCGGAGCACGGACGGCTCGTACGAGGTCGCGCGGCAGCTGGCCGCCGCCCACCCGGGCCGGGTACGCGCCTTCCAGCTGCCCGAGAACAGCGGCGGCTGCGGAGCCCCCCGCAACCACGGGATCCAGCAGGCCCGCGGCGAGTACGTCCTCTTCCTCGACAGCGACGACGTCCTGGAGCGCAACGCCTGCCGCAACATGCTGGAGGCCGCCGAGGCCACCGGCGCCGACCTCGTGTCCGGCCTGTGCGTGCGGGTGCACGTCGACTCGCGCACGGGCAAGGAGGTCAAGTGGTACCCCTGGCTGTACGAGCGCACCCGCACCCTGGAGTCGATCTCCGAGCTGCCCGACCTGCTGGTCTTCGACACCCTGTCGACCAACAAGTGCTACCGCAGGCGCTTCCTGCTCGATGAGGGCCTGGAGTTCCCCGTCGGCATCCACTACGAGGACCTGCTCTTCTCCGCCCAGGCGTATGTGGCCGCCCGCCGTATCACCCTCATCCCCAACCGGGTCTACGACTGGAGAGTGGTCGAGAAGGCGGCGGCGAAGTCCATCAGCAACCGCCGCGACGAGATCGCCAACTTCGCGCACCGGATGGAGATCCACCGCCGGGTCGACCAGCTCCTCGCGGACAACGGCCTGCTGGAGCTGAAGTTCGCCAAGGACGTCAAGTGGCTCAAGCACGACCTCGTGCTGCATCTGCGCGAGCTGCCGTTCCGCGACGCGGGCTACCGTCAGGAGTTCGCCGCGATCGCCCGGCAGTACCTGGAGTCGATCGACCGCGCGGCCTTCGACGAGACCGAACCGATCCACGCCATCTGCGCCTACCTCCTCCAGGTGAGCGACTGGGACAATCTGCTGCCCGCCGTGGACACGCTCACCAACCGCGACAAGATCTCCTCACCGCTCGTCGAGCACGACGGACGCGTGTACTGGTGCGCCGAACACCTCGACGACCCCTTCGGCCGCCATGTCCTGGACGTCACCGAGCTCGGCTACCACGCCAAGCCGGTCGCGAAGATGTTCCTGCGCAACGCGCTCACCGACTACGCGGAGCAGGGCGGCACCGTCCGGCTGGCCGGGCGGATCACCAATCCGCTCGGTGTCGTCCCGCCGGGCGCCCGGCTCGGCGGGGAGCTGGAGTTCTACGCCCGTCGCCCGGGCGTGCGCTTCCAGACCTTCCGCTTCCCCGTGGCGGGCGTGCGGCACGAGGGCGCGGCCCTCGCCTGGGAGGCCTCGGTGGACCTCTCGGCCGTCCGGCCGCTGGGCATCGTGGACGCCGTGTGGGACGTACGACTCCACCTCGACGTCGACGACGTACGCACCACGACCCGGCTCACGGCCGCCGAACCCGACCTGACCACCGGGCGGCTGACCGTCCGGCCCCGCCTCACCCGGCTGGTCGCCGACCGTGTCGAGCCGGTGGTCTCCTCGCGCGGCCACCTCTCCTTCCGGCTCGTCCCGGACAAGAAGGCGAACGAGCTCGTCCAGCGGGGTGTGCACGGCCGGGCCGCCACGCTCGCCAAGTCCGGCTACCGCAAGGCCAGGGCGCTGCGCAAGGAACTCACCTCCGGCGACACCAAACTCCGGCTCTACCACGAGGCGTTCAGCCGGCTGCCGGTCAGGAAGGGTCTCGTCGTCTTCGAGAGCCACCTGGGCCGGCAGTACAGCGACAGCCCCAAGGCGATCTACGAGGAGATGCGCCGCCAGGGTCTGGAGTTCGAGGCGGTGTGGGCGTACGCGGGCAGTCCGGAGGGCTTCCCGGCCGACGCCACCCTCGTACGCCGCTGGTCGCTGCCGTATCTCAGGGCGCTCGCGCAGGCCGAGTTCTGGGTCGACAACCAGAGCTACCCGCTGAAGCTCACCAAGCGGCCGGAGACGACGTACATCCAGACCTGGCACGGCTCCGCGCTCAAGCGGATGGGCTTCGACGAACCCGAGTGGAAGCTCAAGTCCCGTGAGCAGCAGGCCGAGCAGCAGCGCACCCTCGACCGCTTCGACCGGTTCCTGATCCGCTCCGAGCACGATGTGCGCACCCTCGCACGGGCGTTCCGGCTCCAGGAGCGGACGCTGCTGCGGGTGGGCTACCCGCGCAACGACGCGCTGGTGCACGCAAGGGAACGGGAGGAGGACACCGGCCGCCGTGAACGCGGCGCCCTGGCCGCCGAGCTGGGCATCCCGGAGGACCGCCAGGTGCTGCTGTACGCGCCGACCTTCCGGCAGCGCGGAGCCGGCGGTCAGCGGCGGTTCGAGCTGCCCTTCGACGTGAACCGCTTCGCCGACACCTTCGGGGACCGCTACACACTCCTGGTCCGCTCGCACTACCTCAACCACGTGGTGCTGCCGCCCTCGGTGCGCGGCCGTGTCATCGACGTCACCGCGCACCACGACATGACCCCGCTGCTGGCGCTCGCCGACGGCCTGATCACCGACTACTCCTCGGTGATGTTCGACTACGCCCTTCTCGACCGGCCGATGTTCTTCTTCGCCTACGACTACGAGGAGTACGTGCACGAGGGCCGCGGAACCTACTTCGACCTGTTGGAGCGGGCGCCCGGTCCCGTCGTCCGCACCGAGGACGAACTGCACGCCGTCCTCGGCTCGCTGGAGGAGCAGGTGGCCAAGTACTCCGCCTCGCGGGAGCAGTTCACCGCCGAATTCGGCGAGTACGACAAGGGCACCGCGGCCCGGAGCATCGTCGAGCAGTTCTTCGCGCAGTGGAGGCGTTGATGACCGAGTACCCGCAGCGGGACATCTTCTTCGTCTCCAACAGTGTCGACGAACTCGGCGGGGTGACCAGCTGGTCGCACCAGATGGCCCGCCTGTTCACCGAGCGCGGTCACCGCGTCCACGTCGTCGGCGTCACCGAGCCCGCCGTCGTCCAGGAGCTCGGCGAACTGCCGTACCCCACCACGACGTTGTACGACGTCCACCCGCCGCGCGTCGGCTCCGCGCGCGGCATCAAGGGGCGGCTCAACGTCGCCGAGCGCAGGCTGCGCGCGGAACGCACGGCGGGGATGCGGGAGCAGGCCGCCAAGCTGACCGCGCTGTTCCGGGCCGCGCGCCCGGGCGCCGTCGTGATCGTGACGCAGGTGTGGGCGATGGAGTGGGTGGAGCTCGCCGACACCACCGGTCTGACCGTCATCGGCATGAGCCACGAGTCCTTCGAGTACTCCAAGGCGACTTCGCGTTTCCGGCGGGTCCAGAAGCACTACAAGGACGTCGACCGGATGCTGGCGCTCACCCGCGAGGACGCCGACCTGTGGATCGGGCAGGGCATGAACAACGCCTCCTTCATGCCGAACCCCCTCCCCTTCCTGCCCGAGGTGCCGTCGCCGCGCACCGAGAACGTCGTCGTCAGCCTCGGCCGGCTGCACGACCAGAAGGGCATCGACATGCTCCTCGACACCTGGGCCGAGGTCGCGCCGCGCCACCCCGACTGGCGCCTGCGGATCTACGGCTCCGGGGAGGACGAGGAGATCCTGAGGAAGCAGTGCACGGCTCTGGGGCTCGACGACAGCGTCGAGTGGAAGGGGAGTACGAGCGATGTGCCGGGCGCGCTGCGCGGCGGCTCCGTCTTCGTGCTGTCCTCACGCGGTGAGGGCTTCCCGCTCACCTTGATGGAGGCCATGGCGACCGGCCTGCCGTGCGCCGCCTTCGACTGCGCCCCCGGTGTCCACGAGATCATCCACGACGGCGAGGACGGCCTCCTCGCGGCCCTCGGCAACACCGGCGAACTCGCCCGCAGGCTCGGCACGTTGATGTCGGACAAGGAGCTGCGGGACAGGTTCGGGGAAGCGGCCCGCGCGAACATCCAGCGCTACACGACGGACGAGATCGTGCGCAGGTGGGAGGAGCTGTTCGCGTTCTTGGAAAGGTGATTCAGGGGGCCGGGTGAGGTGGCCCGAGACGGGCTGCGGGGAACTGTTCGATGTCGGCCACGGGTTGTGCGTGGCCGACAGCGAACAGTTCCCCGCAACCCCCTGATCCTCCGTGCGCCCTGCCCTACGCCCTACTTCCCCGTGAACTTCTCGTACTCCTTGAGTACGTCCTCCGTCGCCCCGTCCATCCGCAGCTCCCCGCGCTCGAGCCACAGCACGCGATCACACGTGTCCCGGATGGACTTGTTGTTGTGGCTGACCAGGAACACCGTGCCGGCGGACTTCCGCAGTTCCCGGATCCGCGCCTCGGAGCGCTTCTGGAAGGAGCGGTCCCCCGTCGCCAGGGCCTCGTCGATCATCAGCACGTCGTGGTCCTTGGCCGCGGCGATGGAGAAGCGAAGGCGCGCCGCCATACCGGAGGAGTACGTCCGCATGGGGAGGGTGATGAAGTCACCCTTCTCGTTGATGCCGGAGAAGTCGACGATCTCCTGGTAGCGCTCGCGGACCTGCTCCCGGGACATGCCCATCGCGAGGCCGCCGAGGTAGACGTTGCGCTCGCCGGTGAGGTCGTTCATCAGGGCCGCGTTGACACCGAGGAGCGAGGGCTGGCCGTCGGTGTAGATCTTGCCGTTCTCCACGGGGAGCAGGCCCGCGACCGCTTTGAGCAGGGTGGACTTGCCGGAGCCGTTGGTGCCGATCAGGCCGATGGCCTCACCGCGGTACGCCGTGAAGGAGACGTTCTTGACGGCGTGCACCTTGCGCACGCCGGCCGCCTTCTCGGCCTGCTTGCGGCGCAGCATGCGGTTGAGGGCGGCGGTGGCGCTGCCCCGGCCGGCACTGGTGCCGTTGACCCGGTAGACGATGTCGACGCGGTCCGCGATGACGGTCGGGACGCGGGCGTCCTGCGTACCGAACGCGGTCGCGGGCCGGATGTCCTGCGTGATGATGTCAGCCACGTCCGTACGTCTCCTCGGCCTTCCAGAAGTAGATGAAGCCCCCGACCCCGGCGAACAGCGCCCAGCCGATCGCCAGCGCCCACACGTGGTGCGGCAGCTGGTGGGCGTGGAAGCTGTCGATCAGCGCGTAGCGCATCAGGTCGATGTAGACGGCGGCCGGGTTGCTCTCCAGGGCGACCATCGCCCAGTGCGGCATGTGGCTGTGCTTGAGCGTCGAGGCGATGCTCCACATGACACCGGAGACGTACATCCAGGTGCGCAGCACGAACGGCATGAGCTGCGCGATGTCCGGCGTCTTGGCGCCCATCCGCGCCATGATCATCGCCACGCCCGCGTTGAAGACGAACTGCAGCGCGAGGATCGGCAGGACAAGCACCCACGACGCGCTCACCGGAACGCCGAAGCCGAGCAGGATGGCGACCAGCGCGGCCATCGAGAACAGCAGCTGCTGGAGCTGCTGGATGGCGTACGACACCGGCAGCGCGGCGCGCGGGAAGTGCAGGGCGCGGACCAGGCCGAGGCTGCCGGAGATCGCCCGGGTGCCCGCCATGATCGAGCTCTGCGTGAAGGTCCAGATGAAGACGCCGGTGACCAGGAACGGGACGAAGTCCGGCACGCCGCGCTTGGTGTTGAGCAGGACACCGAAGATGAAGTAGTAGACCGCCGCGTTCAGCAGCGGGTTCATGACCTGCCAGACCTGGCCGAGCTTCGCCTGGCTGTACTGGGCGGTGAGCTTGGCGGTGGCGAAGGCGGTGATGAAGTGGCGCCGCGCCCACAGCTGGCGGATGTACGCGGGCAGCGTCGGGCGGGCGCCGCTGACCGCGAGGCCGTACCGGGCGGCGAGCGCCGCGGCGTCGTCGGAAGGGGGGCCCGGTGTCGCTGTCGGGGGCGGTGTGTGGAGGACCTGGCTCACATCCGCTGCTTTCGCTCGGGGGTGGGGTGCGCGGGGCTCGTCCTTGACGTTTCTTACGTCACCTTTGCCGTCTTCTTACGTCGGGACGGGACCGTATCGTCGCAACGCGAGAGTAGGCCTTCTGATCGTCGGAACGCAACCGTTTCGTCGTAACGGCCTATGCTGTCGGCATGACGACGAACGCCGACGCCCCCAAGACGCAACCGCGCCGACGGGCCCCCGCCGGGGCGGCCGTCCTCCGGGAGGATGTGACCGAGGCCATCCGCGCCGCCGTCTTCGAGGAACTCGCGGCCGTCGGCTACGCCCGGATGTCCATCGAGGGCATCGCGCGCCGTGCGGGCGTCGGCAAGACGGCCGTCTACCGGCGCTGGCGCTCCAAGCTCCACCTCGTCCTCGACCTGGTCTCGGCCGTCGCGGTGCAAGGGCTGCCCGCTCCTGACACGGGCTCCCTGGAAGGGGACCTGCGCCTGCTGTACGAGGTCACCTCGCGCGCGCTGCGCCACCCCGTCGCCGGACAGATCATCCCCGACCTCCAGGCCGAGGCGGCTCGCAATCCCGAGATCGCCGACGCCATGCAGAAGGCGCTGCGCGAGGGGCAGCAGGGGGTCGCCAGCGGGATCGTCGCCGCGGCGGCCGGGCGCGGCGAGGTGCGCGAGGGGATCGACCTCGACCTCGCGCTCGACCTGATGTCCGGGCCCCTGTACTGGCGGGCGGTCGTGGTCCGTGGCACCAAGCTGCCGAAGGGCTATCTGGCGAGTCTGGCCCGGGCCACGGCGGCGGCGCTCAAGGCGCTGTGATCACCCGCGCGCGGGCGGTACCGGCGTACCCCGACAGCGGGGTGTGAGGACACGGCGCCAGTCAGACCGCCCGTCACGGCCCCGACGGTGTCCGTGTCGCCGCCGAGATCGATCGCGGCGCGCACGGCGTCCTCGTACGACCGAGTCGTCCGCAGGGCCCGGACAGCAGAGCCGAGCACGACCACACCGCACCGTTGAACTCCGTGGCCTCGGGGAAGGCCGCCGCACCTTCCTGGGGGAGCCCGGGTCGGCTTCGGCTTGGGTCGGGGTTTCGGCTTAGGTCGGGGTTTCGGCTTGGGTCGGGGTTTCGGGCTAGGTTCGGCTTGCGCTCGGGTGCAGGCGTACCCAGCCTGCCCAGGCCGAGGCGATCATGTCCTGGATGTCGTACTTGGCCTTCCAGTCCAGTGCGGTGGCGATGCGGTCGGCGGAGGCGACGACTCGGGCCGGGTCGCCGGGGCGGCGGGGGGTGGTGACCGGGGGCCGGTCGTAGCCGGTGAGGGCGTTGACGCGGTCGATCATCTCGCGGACCGAGACGCCTTCGCCGCGGCCGATGTTGAGGGTGAGGTCGTAGCCGGGGGAGGCCTCCAGGGCGCGGGCCGCGGCGACGTGGGCCTCGGCCAGGTCGACCACGTGGATGTAGTCGCGCACGCACGTCCCGTCGGGGGTCGGGTAGTCGTCGCCGAAGATGCGCGGCGGCGCGTTCTCCGTCAGCTTCTCGAAGACCATGGGGATCAGGTTGAACACGCCCACGTCGGCGAGTTCCGGAGTCGCCGCTCCCGCCACGTTGAAGTAGCGCAGGGACGCCGTGGAGAGGCCCGTCGCCCGGCCCGTCGCGCGGACCAGCCACTCGCCCGCCAGCTTCGTCTCGCCGTACGGGCTCATCGGCACGCACGGCGTCTCCTCCGTCACCAGGTCCACGTCCGGCATGCCGTACACCGCGGCGGAGGACGAGAAGACGAAGGAGCGGACGTCGGCGGCGGTCACCGCTTCCAGCAGGACCCGCAGGCCCTCGACGTTCTCCCGGTAGTAGTGCAGCGGGAGGTCCACCGACTCGCCGACCTGCTTCTTCGCCGCCAGATGCACCACACCGGTGATGGCGTGCTCGCGCAGCACGCCCGCCACCCGCTCGCCGTCCAGGGTCGAGCCGACGACCAGCGGGACGTCGGAGGGGACCCGCTCCGCGATGCCCGTGGACAAGTCGTCGTAGACCACGGCCCGTTCGCCCGCGTCGAGCATCGCGCGGACGACATGCGCCCCGATGTAGCCGGCGCCGCCGGTGATCAGCCAGGTCATGTACGGCCGTCCCTCGTCAGTAGTCCCGTGATGGTGTGTGTGTCGTGCGGTCGCGTATCAGTGAAGCAGGCGTTTGAGACGGCGACCCACCACATCGGTCATTCCTCGCCATCCGGACGCCGTGCGCAGCGCCAGCGCCCCCGCGTGCGTGCGGTACGGCTGTACCAGCAGGACCCCGCGGCGGGCGTCCGGGACGGCGCGGCGGCGCAGCAGGCCGGGGCCCGTGAGCGCGTGCGCCGTGACGTCCCGGCTCGTGCCGTCGCGGAAGCGGAGCGTCATGCGGAGGTCCCAGGTGCCCGCGCCCAGCGCCGACAGGTCCACCGGGGCCTCGGCGGTCCAGAGGTCGCCGTACCGGTCGGGCAGCAGGGGCGTCTCCAGGCGCAGCCCCACACGGTCCTCCTCCCGGTGCGCGAACTCCACGTCCATCGAGGCCGGACCCGCCTGCGCCAGCCGCCCGTACAGCTCGTGCAGGCGCAGCCGCAGCAGGGTGCCGCGCGCGCGGGGCCGCAGTTCCGCGTCGACGGCGGCCGGCAGCAGATGGGCGGGGCGGACGAGGACGTGGTCCAGCGTGACCTGGGGGAGGTCGTCCGACCAGATGGGGGTGGTGTCGGAGGCGCGGGCGTACGGCGGGAGCAGCCGGGCGGGGCGGGCCGCGAGCTCCTTGAGGCGGGGCAGGTCGCGGGGTGCGGGGGAGGCCATCACGACGCGGGCGACGAGGCGGCCGGGGGCGGTCGGGTTCGCGGTGAAGTCGGTCGCGTCGAAGGACGCGAGATGTGCGCGCGTGAGCTCCCACCAAGCGCGCCGGTACTCCGGGTCGCGCAGCTCCAGTTCCCGGGTGTACATCCGCAGCTCGTGGTCGAGGAACTTGGCGTGCACCGCCCGCGCGAGCCGCTTCTCACCGGCGCCGAGCAGGATCTCGTACGCGGCCTGGTTCGCCTCGGTCCTGGCGCGCCAGTTGTCGACGTCCGCGCGGTCCAGCGAGATCGACAGCCGCGCGGCGTCGCGCCGTACGTGCCAGACGTACACCGTGTCGGGGATCAGCGCGACGCGCGGTCCGGCGGCCCACACCCGCGCGGTGAAGACGAAGTCCTCGTAGGGGTAGCGGCCGTCGGGGAAGCGGATTCGGTGTTCCCGAAGGAAGTCGGTGCGGTACAGCTTGTTGACGCAGAGCGTGTCGTGCACCAGGCGGGTGCGCCGCGCGGGATGGGAGACGAGGGCGGGCTCCGCGTAGAGCGCCCGCTCCCAGGGGACCTCGCGGCCCGACGGCAGCTCGCGGCGCACGCACAGACCCGCCGCCACCTCGACACGCTGTCCTTCCGCCGCCGTGAGCAGCGCGTCCACCGCGCCGGGCGGCAGTACGTCGTCGCTGTCCAGGAACATCATGTACGGGGCTGCCGCTGCGTCGATTCCGTCGTTGCGGGGGCTGCCGCAGCCGCCGCTGTTGACCGTCCGGTGGATCACGCGCAGGCGCGGCTCTTCGGCGGCGAGAGCGTCGAGGAGGTCCGCGGTGCCGTCCGTCGAGCAGTCGTCCACCGCGATCACCTCACGGACGGCCGGGCCCTGCGCGAGCGCGGAGCGCACCGCGTCCGTGACGTGAGTGGCGTCGTCGTACCCGATGACGACCACACTGACCTGCGCGTACTGAGGGTTCATGGGGTCCACGGGCCGAAACGCTAGGTGTTGCGGGTAATTTTCCGTTAAGAGGCACTTAGTGTCTCGTGCGGAAGACGGCAGGAATCGGGTGCGGGTTCCGTGGAGACCCGTCCATCTTGGCCCGATCTGTCACTTCTGTCAGGGGTGCGGGAAGGCCCGACCGCCACAGCCGAGCGAACGACAGCACCGCCGCCGTCGCCAGCAGACCGTTGCGCGCGAGCATCAGCAGGCAGCCCGTCCACGTGCTGTGGATCACTTCCCCGTACTGGCCGGGGTACGCCACCGCGCTGACCGCCGTCGCCGCCACGATCAGCGCGGCCACCGGGCGCTGCGTGGTGTGCCGTGAGGTCAGGCACACGGCGGCCAGTCCGAGCAGCCACACCATGTACTGGGGGCTGATCACCCGGCTTGTCACCGTGAACAGCAGGACGGCCGCGAGCGCCGCGTCGTACGGAGTCGCCGCCGTCCAGTGCCGCGCCCGCACCCGCCAGAGCAGCAGGAGGCCGAACGCGGCGACCGTCAGGGCCAGTGAGAGGGCCGCGACCAGGGAGACGTACGGACCGACGAACTCCATCGCGCCGTACTGGTAGCGCACGGTGCCCGGCCACCCGGCGTGCCGTGCGAAGCCGAGGACCGTGCCGCCGAGCGACTCGATCTGCACGCCCCGGCCGCCCTGCTGGCGCAGGAAGTCGAAGGGGTTGCTGAAGACGGCCGCCAGGAGGGCGAGCAGCGCGACCGCCGTGATCACCGCCGACGTCCAGGCCTCCCGGGTGGTACGGCCCCTGGGGGTGCCGATCAGGGCCAGCGCGGGCCACACCTTCACCAGGGCACCCATGGCGGCGAACGCGCCGCACGCGCGCGTGGAGCGCGACAACGTCAACAGTGAGATGACGGCGAAGGCGGTCACCTCGACGTCGTACCGGGCGAGCGGGAGGTGCAGCAGGAGGGGGAGCGCCAACGTCCACAGGACGGCGCCGCGCAGGCTGCGCCCCGTCCGGCCGCCCGCGCGTGCGAGGGCCACGGTGATGACCGCGTCCGCGGCGAGCGTCAGCGCCACGAAGGCCGTGAAGTACGTCAGCATCGGCAGCAGCGCGGGCGCGAGCAGCACCGGGCCCGCGCCGGGCGGGTACTGCCACAGGCGGTCGCCCACCGGGAACGCCCCCTGTGACAGGGTGCCGTACCAGCGGAAATACAGATGCCCGACCTCGCGCGACACCCCGCCACGGCCGAGCGGGGCGAGCTCGTCGTGGGCGAGCAGCCACAGCATCAGGGCGCGGGTGGCCAGCCAGGCGGCGGCGAGGGCGAGCGGACGGTGGCGGTGGTGTTTCCTCAGGGCACTCATCAACCCCGGATCGTAAGCCGCAGGGATGGGGCACGCGGGTTGATACGCCGTCAATACCTTCCAAAGGTTGGCTAATAGCAAGAAATCAGCCCCATGGCGCGTGCATGGGCGCTGCCTGAAGTGGTGCGTGCATGGGTCCGCCGCCTGAAGGGGCTCGACCACGTCTGGGGGGCGGGGAACGGCCTGACAGGCCACGACCCGCCCGCAGTGTGAAACGGCGGTCCGGCGTCAGAGAGAGCCCGCCGCCTCGTCCAGCGCCGCCGTCAGGCGATCCAGTCGTTCCCGGAGATCGCGGATCTCCTCCAGCGGGGCACCCGTCGCGGCGGCGATCCGGCGCGGGACGAGCAGTGCGCGCTCCCGCAGGGCGACGCCCTCGTCCGTGAGGTGGACGTGCACGGAGCGTTCGTCACGCGCGTTGCGCTCACGTCGTACGAACCCGGCTGCCTCCAGGCGCTTGAGGAGCGGCGACAGCGTCCCGGAGTCGAGCCGCAGGTGCTCGCCGACCTTCTTCACGGGCAGTTCGCCGTGCTCCCACAGCACCAGCATCACCAGGTACTGGGGATAAGTGAGCCCCAGGTCCTTGAGGAGTACGCGGTAGACGCCGCCGAAGGCGCGCGAGGCGGCGTTCAGGGAGAAGCAGATCTGCTGATCGAGGCGCAGGTAGTCCCCGTCGGGGAGGGCGGAGCGGGCCTCGGGGCTCGGGGCGGGCGTGGTGGTCATGCCTCCAGGGTAGCCTCAGTGGGCCATTAAGTTGTGCGCAATTTAATGGCGTGCTTTACTTATGGTCGTGAAGCGGTCGGACCGGCCGCCTCCGCAGGACTTCGACTTGAGAGGGACGGGTCTCCATGGACGCCATCTACACCGCTGTCGCCACCGCCACCCACGGCCGCGAGGGTCGCGCAGTCAGCTCCGACGGCAAGCTCGACCTTCAGCTGGCCCCGCCGGTGGAGCTGGGCGGAAACGGTCAGGGCACCAACCCGGAGCAGCTCTTCGCCGCCGGTTACGCCGCGTGCTTCGCCAGCGCGCTCGGTCTCGTCGGCCGTGCGGCGAAGGTCGACGTCAGTGAGGCCGCGGTGACCGGCGAAGTCGGCATCGGCAAGCAGGGCGAGGGCTTCGGTCTGCAGGTGACCCTGCGCGTCGAGCTGCCCGACGGCGTCGACGAGGCCACCGGCCGCAAGCTGGTCGAGCAGGCGCACCAGGTCTGCCCCTACTCCAACGCGACCCGCGGCAACATCCCGGTCGAGCTCGTCGTCGAGTAGGTCCGGACGCACCGCAATACCGGTCGAGCTCGTCGTCGAGTAGGTCCGGACGCCGGCACCGCAGGTTTCCGGACGACGGGAACGCGCCGCACGGCCCCGCGCCCCTTGAGGGGAGCGGGGCCGTGCGGCGTGTGCGGCTGCGCCGTGTGGGCGCGACCAGCCCCCGCCGGCGTGCGGTGTTCCGGACAACCCTGGCGGCCTTCCGGCAGCCCCTACGGCCCGACCCGAGCCAGGACCTCGCCCGTCTCCCGGCTCCAGTCCACCACCGTCGCCTCCTCGGGCACCTTCCGCCGGGGCGTCAGCAGCAGCCAGTGGACGTGGTAGCGCCGGGCGACGGCGGAGCGCTCGGCGCGGGTCGACGCCGGGGCGAGGTACGAGCGCACCGCGGCCAGCCGCCGCAGCCGCTCCCGCTCGTCGAGCGCGGGGTCGGGCCCGGCCGGCGCGGCGAGGTCCGGGCCGTAGCCCGCGATGAGCTGGACGGAGTAGTACCCGTCCGTGATGACCGCCTCGCCGGGCTTGATGTGCTGTGCCGCCCAGGCGTACGTCGGCCAGCGCGGCGGCTGGTCGAAGCCGACCGGGTCGAGCGCCCTCGGCACCACCGCCCCGGCCTGCACGGTGAGGAATCCGACGCAGGCCCCGACGGCCGCCGCCCCGCCCAGCAGTCGCCGCCCGGCCCGCCAAGGCCCCGGCGCCGCCAGCTCGATCCCGAGCGCGAACTGCGGTGGCACCAGAGTGAGCCCCATGATCCCGCCGTATGTGTGGTGCCCGCTCACCCAGCCGTACGCCACCGCCAGGCACTCCAGCGCGAACATCAGCACCAAGGGATCCCGCCACCAGTGGCCTTCGCCCTGTTTGGCGCGCCAGGCCCGCAGCCACAGGGCGGGCACCCCGATCAGCGCCAGCCAGAAGTGCCCGGGCATCCCCTCGTACAGCCGCTGGTGCATGGCGTCCACGCTGTGGTTCCCGGTCGGCGCGAGGACGTCGAAGTACGGCCAGAAGGACGCGGCCAGCAACGCCGTCCCGCCCGCCATCGCCCAGCGGCCCACGACGGCGAGCCCCCACCCGCGCTGCCATCCCGCCACGAACGCCACCGCCCCGAGCGCCGCCGCGACGGATGTGACCGGGTGCACGAGCAGGATCAGGGCGTACAGCGCGCCGAGCCCCTTGTACCCCCACAGGCTTCCGAGGCCGCTCGGGCCGACGTACCGGACGGGCCCGCCGATGCCTCGCGCGCGCGTGCCCGTCAACGCCCAGGCCCAGAAGGCGAGTCCGATGGCGAACGTCGAGGGATATCCGAGGTTCTCCGTCATCGACATCAGCCCGAGGGAGCCACTCCACCAGGCCCGCTCGGTGCCCCACAGCAGCGCCATGGCGAACAGGCCCAGTACCGGCGCCCATGGACGGGGCGTCAGCACGCGGACGAAGCGGCCGATGCCGGTCAGCAGGACCAGCAGGTTGAGCGGCCCGAAGAGCCGTACGACCTCCCAGCCGCCCAGACCGGTCAGCCGGGCGAAGGCTCCCTGCGCCACCGTGTACGGCGAGTAGTAGGGGCTGCCCGCGCCCGGCAGATCGGCCGTCGGGTGCCGGGGCTGGAGAAGATGCGCCTTGAGGCGTTCGACGACCGCCGCGTGCTGGCCAGCGTCGCAGCACAGCGGGGCGCGCCAGTACGCGAGCGACATCACCAGCCAGAACAGGGCACCGAAGAACTGGTACGGAGTCGGCCGCCAGGAGGCGCCACCGCGCAGCGCGGTCGCTCCGCGCACGGCCCGGCGGACGAGGACGTCGGGGCTCATCGGGCGGCGGAGGTGCGGGTCTGACGCCGGTACAGGCGTGCGGTTTGTGGCATTCAGCGTATATTCCCGCCGGGGTCAACGGCCTAGCTATTCGTCACCTCATCGAGCGACCTCGGGGATGTCGGTGTCCCGCCGCGCAGGGCCCGGCACCGTACCGCCCGAGGTGAGCTCCCGGGGCCGTACGGCCTCCTCCAGCAGCAGCGGAAGCCCCAGCACCGGCAGCAGCCACAGCAGCACGATCAGCCGGTTGCCCCAGATGTTGATGTCGGGGTGTCCGGCCTGGTTGAGGACACCGGTGAACGCGGCAGCGAGCAGAAAGCCGCCGAAGGCCGGACGGCGGCGCAGCGCGCCCCAGGCGGCGGCGACCACGGCCGTCAGGAACAGCGGCTCCCAGAACTGACGGCGTAGCCACTCCACCCAGAAGCCCAGCTCCAGGTGGAGGAACTCCGGCCACGGGTGGATCCGGTCGGGCCGTGAGAAATGGCCCGTGAGCAGGTCCTGGAGGCTCTCGGACTCGGACGGGTAGTGCAGCAGCCGCGCCAGCAGGACGGTGGCGGCGGCACCGCTGCCCGCCACCACCGCGAGCGTCCGCAGCGGCCCGGTCAGCCGCTTCCGCCGTACGCCGATCACCGCGCACGCGCCCGCCAGGCACAGCCCCAGGAACAGCGCCTGCGAGTGCTTGACCGTGAAGAGCGCGGCCAGGGAGCCACCGGCCAGCCAGATTCCGGCCCGGGCGGCGCGGCCCTCCAGCACCAGCGCGCAGCCCCACAGCGCCGCCAGGGTCAGCGTCAGGAGCAGGCCCTCGGTCATCGGGCGCATGGCCGTGGTGCCGCACGGCAGGACGTAGAAGAGGGCCTGGCCGGTCAGGGCCGTGCCGGTCGGGGCGCGCAGGGTGCGCAGCACGAGGAAGGCGAGGACACCGCCGGCCACCGTGATCAGGACGCTCGACGTCCAGATGCCCCACTTCACGCCCAGCACCGTGATGAACGGCAGCAGCAGCGCCGGGTATCCCGGTCGGACCTCGAAGATCCGCATGAAGCGGGGCGGCATGAACGGCACGGTGTGCCCCGCCGTCTCCCCGGCCCGCAGCCGCCTCGACTCGCCCCGGCTCTCGTTGCGCCGGCACTCCTCCATGACCCGCCGGGTCGGGCTCGGCCCGTGGAAGTGCGCCACGTTGACGCTCTGGTTGCGGCGCGCGAGGGACGCCTTGCCCGCGCAGGCGTACTCGATGGTGCGCGCGGCGGCCTCCTGCTTGCTCGCGCCGCCCAGACTCAGCGCGTACGACAGGTAGTTCTTGGTGTCGGGGGTGTCCCGGCCGTTGACGTTCGCCAGTTGGAGGACGGCGAAGACGGCGGCCAGGACGATCACCCACGACCGCGCCGAGCGCGGCGACCGGGGCCTGACGAGGAAACGCACGAGCACGCTCATGACGCCGCGAGGACGTCGTGCCCCGCCTGCGCGGGCACCGTGACCGGGGAGACCGGTTCCCCGACGTGTTCGCCGAGCATCAGCGTCCGCACCACCCGCTCGGCCGCCCGCCCGTCGTCGAACTCGCAGAACCGCGCCCGGAACCCGGCCCGCAGCCGCGCCGCGTCCGCGTCCTGCCACGCTCCGGACGCGAACAGCCACGCCAACTCCCGGTAGGAGGAGGCCACATGGCCGGGCGCGTCGGCTGTGATGTCGAAGTAGGCGCCCCGGCTCGCCGCGTACGCGCCCCAGTCGTCCGTGAACAGCACGATCGGCCGGTCGAGGTTGGCGTAGTCGAACATGAGGGCCGAGTAGTCCGTGACCAGGACGTCGGAGGCGAGCATCAGATCCTCGACGCGCGGCTCGTCCGTCGCGTCGACCACGACACCGCGCCGGTGCAGTTCGGACAGGCCCATCCCGCGCGCCGGGCCGTCCGCGAGCGACGGATGCAACCGTACGACGAGGGTGTGGCCCTCGCCGAGATCGTCGGCGAACCGGGCGAGGTCGACACGGTCGATGTGACCGCCCCGGATGTAGTCGCGGCGCGTCGGCGCGTAGAGCACCACCCGGTTCCCGGCCGGGATACCGAGCCGGGCGCGGACGGCCGCACCGTCCTCCGGCTTCGCCCGGACGAGGACGTCGTTGCGCGGGCTGCCGGTGCGCAGCGAGGTGAAGTGGCAGGGGTAGGCGCGGTCCCAGACCAGTTCGGAGTGGCGGTTGGCGACCAGGCTGTAGTCCCAGCGGTCGGCGCGGCGCAGCATCTGCGGCACGTCGAGGCCGTGCCGGGCGCCCGGCTTGTCCAGCAGATCGGCCGCCATGTACTTCAGCGGGGTGCCCTGGTGGGTGTGGACGTGGACGCTGCCGGGGCGTTTGACCAGCGTGCCGGGCCAGTTGACGTTGTTGACGAAGTACGTGGCCCGCGCGGTGACCCGGCGGTAGGGCAGTGAGTCGAGGAGCACGTGCTCGACGTCCGGCGGCAGCAGCGCCGCCTGCTCCTCGTCGCGCACCACCCACACCCCACGGATGTGCGGGGCGAGCTCACGCGCCTTGGCGTACACGGCCGCCGGATCGCCGAGGATCCCCAGGTGTGAGAACGCCGAGTACACCGCCAGGTGCGGGTCCAGCGACCGGTGTTCGTGCACCGCGGACCAGCCCCCCTTGACCCGCGCGGCGGCCACCTTGCGTACCTGCAGCCCGCGCCGGGCCACCTCCCTGCCGAGGCGGCCCGCCTGCCGCTGAACCCGGTAGCGCGCGAACCCGCCCTCCAGGACACGTAGTTCGCGCGGAACGGGCTCGGTGGTCCGGTGCTTGCGGAAGAGCGCGGCCGTGAGCCGGAAGAACTCGCCCTTGTCCGACTCGGGCAGCCGGTCGGGCTTGGAGAGGATGTCCAGACAGTGCTCGCCCATCTTGCGGTGCAGATACGGGCGCCAACTCGCCAACCGGGGGCGGGAGTCGAGAAAGGCGAAGACCCGCTCGTACTGGTCGTGGATGTCGAAGTGCTTGCGGCTGGTGGTGGACAGGATGTTGCCCTGGCGGCGCTGGCGGTAGGCCAGACAGATCCGGTCCAGCGTGGCGATCCGCTCCGCGCTGAGCATCACCGGGAACGTCCAGGGCGTGTCCTCGTAGTACCCGGGCGGGAAGCTGAAGCCCTCGCGCTCGACGAACTCCCGCCGGTAGACCTTGTTCCACACCACCATCAACAGGTCGAGGATCTCCGGGTGTTCGGCGGCCGTGAAGGTGCCCTCACCCGCCTCCGCGAGCACCCGCGCGAGGACGTTGCGGCGCGTCCCGCCCCACCAGTAGGTGCGCGCGTAGTCGAACACGAGCACGTCGGGGCCGTCGGGGCAGCCCTCGGGGCCGGCGGTCTCGTCCAGACGGCCGGCGATGGCGCGCAGGGCGCCCGGCGTGAGCGTGTCATCGCTGTCGAGGAAGAAGAGGTAGTCCCCGGTGGCGTACGGCATTCCGGCGTTCCTGGCCCGGCCGAGCCCCACGTTCTCCGGCAGGTGCAGCACCCGTACACGCGGGTCGCGGGCCGCGTACGCGTCGAGGATCGCGCCGCAGCCGTCCGGCGAGCAGTCGTCGACGGCGATGACTTCGAGGTCCGCGTACGACTGGTCCAGGACCGAGTCGAGGCACTCACGCAGAAAGCCCTGCACCTTGAAGACGGGGACGATGATGCTGAAGCGGGGCACGTCAGCTCCTTACGAGGGTGGACGCGGCGGGGGCCGGACGGCGCTCGGCGAGCGGGATCACCGGGGGGATCGCCTCGGGCGGCTCACCGAGGAGCACTCTGCGCACGACCCGCTCGGCGGCCAGACCGTCGTCGAACTGGCAGAAGCGCTCACGGAAAGCGGAGCGCAGGGCGGTGGACGCCGGATCCGCGTAGGTGCCCTCGGTGAAGAGCCCGGCCAGCTCGCGCGGGGTGCGCGCCACCGGCCCCGGCGGCGCCTCCATCACGTCGAAGTAGACGCCCCGGGTCTCCCGGTAGATCTCCCAGTCGTCCGCGTACACCACGATCGGCCGGTCGAGGTTGGCATAGTCGAACATGATCGACGAGTAGTCCGTGATCAGCGCGTCGGCGGCCAGACAGACGTCCTCCGAGGAGCGGTGCCCGGTCACGTCGATGATCCGGCCGCTGCTCCTTCGTCCGGCGCCCCCGTCGTAGAAGTAGTGGGCGCGCAGCAGCACGACGAAGTCCTCGCCGATCTCCTCGCAGAAGGCCTCCAGGTCGAGCCGGGCCTCGAAGCCGGTGCTGTAGTCGCGGTGCGTGGGCGCGTAGAGGAGGGCGGTCTTCCGCTCGGGGACACCCAGCCGCTCGCGCACCCGGGCCACGTCCTCGGCGGTCGCCGTGCAGTAGACGTCGTTGCGCGGATAGCCGTACTCCAGGGCCTCGTACGAGCCCGGGAAGGCGCGCTCCCACATCTCGGTGGAGTGCCGGTTGGAGGAGAGGTTGTAGTCCCAGCGGTCCACCCGGCTCAGCAGCTTGGCGAAGCTGCCCGTCGCGGCGGCCACCACCGGGTACGTCGACTGGTCGACGCCCATCTTCTTCAGCGGCGTGCCGTGCTGCGTCTGCAGGTGCACGCTGCCGGGGCGTTTGACCACGCCGTCCGCGAAGTTGGCGTTGTTGATCAGGTACTTGGCGCGCGCCAGCACCTCCCAGGAGCGGGCGCTGCCGATCACCGCGTGATCGACGCCCTTCGGCAGCGCGGCCACCGCCTCCGGCTCGACCAGGAACACCGAGCGGATGTGCGGGGCGAGTTCGCGGGCCTTGGCGTGGA
This sequence comes from Streptomyces sp. NPDC058246, assembly GCF_042881985.1. Lineage (NCBI taxonomy): Bacteria > Bacillati > Actinomycetota > Actinomycetes > Kitasatosporales > Streptomycetaceae > Streptomyces > Streptomyces sp. NPDC058246. The sequence continues at coordinate 25,402 of NZ_JBHVWZ010000048.1, forward strand.
TGGCGGCCGGGTTGCAGGCGTAGCCGCGGCCCCAGTACGCGCAGTACACGGCGAGGTTCTCGTCGAGGGGACGGCGCAGCTGCACCGCGTACCGCGCGCGGGTCCGCAGCGACGTCGGGCGCGGCACCGTCTGTACGGCCTTCGCCGCCACCTGGTTGGCGCCGCGCAGCGCCCGGAACGCGCTGTAGGCACCGGACGCGAGCAGCCGGTGCTGCACACCGAGGCTGCCCGGCGGCGGCCGGAAGGCGGCCGGGCGGTGGCGCCGGTAGAGCTTTCCCGCGCGGCGGAAGAAGGCCCGGCGGCGGCGCGCGGGCACCCGCGTCGGATGCGCCGCCGTCTTCAGCACGAGGGCGAAGAGCTGCCCGAACAGGGCGTGCGCCTTGGCCGCGGACACCGGCTGCTCGGCTGCCTGTTCGGACGCGCGGGTGAGCACCCGGTCGACCTGGTCGAGGACTTCGAACTGGTGCTCACCCGGCGTGTTGAGACGGCTGCCCTGACGGCGCAGGTGATGCCGTACGACGACCGAGCGCAGCACCGACGCACGCTCGACCGCCAGCGTCACCAGACCGCCCCAGCCGGCGTCGGTGAAGTGCCCGCCGGGAAAGGCGAGTCGGTGCTCGGCGAGGAACGCACGGCGGTAGGCCGCGCTCCACGCCGGGACATGCACACCGAGGACCTCCGGATCCTTGTCGAGCGGAGGCGTGCTCGACTCGCCCTCCCACCAGTGCACCCGCTCGTGCCCGAAATACAGGACGTCCACCTCGGTGCGGAGCTTGGCGTCCAGAGCGGCCAGCGCGCCCGGCACCAGTACGTCGTCGCCGTCGAGGAAGAGCACATACGCGCCGTGTGCCGCGCCGATCCCCGCGTTGCGCGCCGCGCTCAGCCCGCCCGACGGCGGTGAGTGGACCGGCGCGACCCGGGCGTCCCGCGCGGCGTACGCGGCGGCGACCGTCCCGGCCGGGGTGTCCGGGGCGTCGCAGACCGGGATCAGCTCGAAGTCGCCGAAGGACTGGCCGAGGACCGAGTCCAGCGCTTGGGCCAGTCGCCCGGCGACTCCATGGGTGGGCACGATGACGCTGAAGCGGGGCATTCTGCACTTTCTCTCAGGGGACGTCTGATCGGGGGACGGTGGTCCCGGGGCCGCTGGGCAGGGGCTCCGGGGTTCACCGCCCGGGCCGCCCGGCCGGGCGACTGGTGGGGCGCCAGGTGGTGGGCCGCGTCGGCGTGGGCCGCGAGGGGCTGGAGGGCACGCGGGTTCCGATTCGGGGCTCGGTCAGAGGGGCACGGTTCAGAGGGGCTCGGTTCAGAGGGCACGGTTCAGCAGGTCAGAGGGTCTCGGTGAGGGGGACCGGGCCACCCGGCGCCGGGACGGTCGCGAGGGGAGCGGACGGGCGGGCCGCCGCGGCCGACGGGACGGGGTGCCGGTCGGCGAGCGGGATGAACGGCGGCAGCCCGGCGCTCTCGCCGAGCACGACACGGCGTACGACCCGCTCGGCGGCGCGCCCGTCGTCGTACGGGCAGAAGCGCTCGCGGAACGCGGACCGCAGCTGCGTGGAGCGCGAGCCCCGCCAGTGCCCCGTCGCGAAGATGTCGATCAGCTCGTCCTCGCTGCGCGCGACCGCGCCCGGCGGGAAGTCACGCAGGTCGAAGTAGGTACCGCGGGCCGCCTCGTACGCCTCCCAGTCGTCCGCGTGGATCACGATCGGCCGGTCCAGGCCCGCGTAGTCGAACATCAGGGACGAGTAGTCGGTGACGAGCGCGTCCGAGGCGAGACACAGCGACTCGATGCTCGGGTGGTCGGACACGTCGATCAGCCGGTCGCCCGCGGCGCGGGTGAGAGGGGCCTCGTAGGAGTGGTGGGCGCGGGTCAGCACGACGAAGCGCGGGCCGAGCCGGCGCAGGACGCGCTCCAGGTCGAGGGTGCGGCGCTGGGTGCGCCGGTAGTCGCGGTACGTCGGCGCGTACAGGACGGCGATCGCGTCCGCGGGGATGCCGAGCGACTCGCGCAGCCGTGCCACGTCCGCCGAAGTCGTGCGCTGGAACACGTCGTTGCGCGGGAAGCCGTACTCCAGCGTCGTGTACGAGGACGGGAAGACCCGCTCCCAGACCAGGGTGGAGTGGCGGTTGGCGGACAGGCAGTAGTCCCACTTGTCGACGTTGCGCAGCAGCTCGGCGAAGTCGGTGCCGCGCGCGGCGGCCGGGCGGTCCTGAAGGTCGAGGCCCATGTGCTTGAGGGGGGTCCCGTGCTGCGTCTGGACCATGATCTGACCGGGGCGCTTGACCAGCCGCCGGTCGAAGTTGACGTTGTTCACCAGGTACTTGGAGCGGGCGAGCGCCGTCCAGTACGCGGCCGTCCCGGGCCGCAGCCGGCGCGTGGCGGCCGGGATCGTGTGGTGGTGCTCGGGCAGCGCGATCCACGCGGTGCGGATGTGCGGCGCGTAGGCGCGGAACGCGGACTCCAGGGCGCCCGGGTTGCAGCCGTGGCCGCGGCCCCAGTAGCTGGAGAAGACGGCACGGTCGGCGCGCAGCGGGAGGCGGAGCTGGACGCGGTAGTGGAGTTGCAGCGCGGCGCCGCGGATCGTGCGGAGCAGCGCCTTGGTCTGGCGCAGCGCCCGTCTGCAGACGCGGGAGGCCAGCGACAGCAGGCGGTACGTGCGGTGGGTGCCCAGCCTGACCAGGGCGTGCCGCACCCGGGTGCGCGGGGGGACCGGGTGGCCCGGCGCGCGGTAACGGCGGTAGTGGGCGCGGGCCTTGCGCAGGAACTCGGCCCGCGAGCCGCGCGGCAGCCGACCGCGCTTGAGGAACACCGTCGAGAAGTGGTCGACCATGCGGCGGAAGAGCACCGGGCGCCAGTGGGCGAGCTCCGGGTGGCCGTCGATGTGCGCGAAGACGCGGTCGTACTGCTCGAAGAGGTCGAAGTGCCCCCTGCTGCTGGTGCCGAGGATGCTGCCGTGACGGCGCTGGCGATAGTGGACGCAGACCCGGTCGAGGGTGGCGATCGACTCGGCGGACATCAGCACCGGATAGGTCCAGGGTGTGTCCTCGTAGTAGCCGGCGGGGAAGGTGAAGCCCTCACGCTCGACGAACTCCCGGCGGTAGGCCTTGTTCCACACCACCATCAGGACCCGGAGCAGCCCCGGCCGGTCGGCGAGCCGGAACGGTGCCGGGCCCTCCTCGGTGAGCTGCGCCGCGAACTGGTTGCGGACGGCCTCGCCCGACCAGTACGTGCGCGCGTAGTCGTAGACCAGGACGTCCGGTTCGGAGGTCTCCTTCAGCCGGTCGGCGATGGCGCGCAACGCGTCCGGGGTCAGGCTGTCGTCGCTGTCCAGGAAGATCAGGTAGTCGCCGCTGGCGTGCGCGAGCCCCGCGTTGCGGGCACGGCCAAGGCCCACGTTCTCCGCCAGGTGTACGGCCTGGACACGGGCGTCGCGGGCGGCGAACTCGTCGATGATCGCGCCGCAGGCGTCGGGCGAGCAGTCGTCCACGGCGATCAGTTCGAGATCCGGATAGGACTGTCCGAGGACGGATTCCAGGCACTCGTGCAGGTACGCCTGAACCTTGTACGCGGGGACGATGACACTGAACCTGGGCACGGGACATCCATGGGTCGGCGCGGGCATACCTGCCCGGAAACGGCCGAAGGGGTGACTTGGTTACGCCAGATGTGGCATACGGGGGACCCCCGGGTGAACGCGGAGGGGCGGGCCGATGTCCGGCCCGCCCCTCAAACGCCCTTGATCTGCGGCTATTTCACCGCGCCGGCCATCACCCCTGTCACGAACTGCCGCTGGAACGCGAAGAACACGGCCAACGGGATCACCATCGAGATGAAGGCGCCCGGCGCCAGCACGTCGATGTTGTTGCCGAACTGGCGTACCTGTGTCTGCAGTGCGACCGTGATCGGCTGACTTCCCGAGTCGGAGAACACCAGCGCGACCAGCATGTCGTTCCACACCCACAGGAACTGGAAGATGCCGAGCGAGGCGATCGCCGGACCGCCGAGCGGCATCACGACCCGTACGAACAGGCGCAGTTCGCCCGCGCCGTCGAGGCGGGCCGCCTCGAGGAGCTCCCGCGGGATCTCCGCGAAGAAGTTCCGCAGCAGGAACACCGCGAAGGGCAGTCCGAAGCCCACGTGGAAGAGGACCACGCCGATGATCGACCCGAAGATGCCGATCTTTCCGAAGAGTTCGGCGATCGGGATCAGCGCCACCTGTACGGGGACGACGAGCAGACCGACCACGCCGAGGAACCACCAGTCGCGGCCCGGGAACTCCATCCAGGCGAAGGCGTAGCCCGCGAGCGAACCGATCACCACGACCAGCAGGGTCGCGGGGACCGTGATCAGCACCGTGTTGAGCAGCGAGTTGGTGATGTCGCTGTTCTCCAGGAGCTTCTGGTAGCTGTCCACGGTGAGCTGCGAGGGCTCGCTGAAGACCTTCCACCAGCCGCTCGCGCTCATGTCCTCCGGCTTGCGCAGCGAGGACAGCAGCAGCCCGATGGTCGGCACCAGCCAGAACAGTCCGACGAGGAGCAGGAACACCCGCAGTACGCCCCCGCTGACACCGCTCGCGAGCCGTGAACCGAGGGACTGCCTGGCCTTCACCACCGTGACGGGCGGCGTCTTCGTGACATGTCCGGGCGCGGGTGCGCTGTGAGTGGTCACCGTCGTACCTCCCGCCTCAGCCGTCGGATGTTGAAGGCCATCACCGGGATCACGAGCAGCAGCAGGAACACCGCGATGGCGCTCGCGACGCCCGGCTGGTCCTCGGAGAAGCCCTTGCGGTACAGCTCCAGGGCCAGCACGTTGGCGTCGTCCTGGGACGAGCCCGGCGCGATGATGAAGACCAGGTCGAAGACCTTCAGCACGTTGATCATCAGGGTGACGGCGACGACCGCGAGGACCGGCGCGAGCAGCGGCACGGTGACCCTCCGGAACACCTGCCACTCGTTCGCGCCGTCGACCCGGGCCGCCTCCAGCAGTTCGCGCGGCACGCCCGCGAGCCCTGCCGCGATCAGCACCATCGCGAACCCCGCCCACATCCAGATGTACGAGCCGATGATGGCCGGCGTGACCAGGGACGGGCCGAGCCAGTCGAGGCCGTTGTACGGCTCCTTGAAGTTGCTTGCCGGAAGCTGGAGTTGGGCTCCGTCGGCCTTGTCCGAGAGTGTGAAGGTGCCGTCGTCACGGACCGTCGTGGAGGCGACCACCTTGCCGTCCTTGACGGCCTCGACCTTCATGCCCGCGTAGCCGAGCTCACCCGCGTCCACCTGGCCGAGCCTGCCGACGCCCTTGCCGCGCGTGAAGTCCTGCCAGGCCGTGCCGGTGACCTTGCCGGGCTCGGGCACGGCCTGGACGGCCTTCTTGGCGCTGCCGGGCATCTGGTCCGGTGCGACGCCGACGAGGGGGAGGGCGACGGACTGCCCGGCGTGCACTTGCTGTCGGGTGATGAACCCACCGCTGTGCGGTCCGAGTGGCGACTCCCGTCCGGGGTGGGCCTTCGGGAACGCGGACGACTGGGCGAAGGTGTCGTGCACCCCCACCCACACGGCGTTCGCGACCCCCTTGTCCGGATTCTGGTCGTACACCAGCCGGAAGATGATCCCCGCGGCGAGCATCGAGATCGCCATCGGCATGAAGACGACCAGCTTGAACGCCGTGCCCCAGCGCACCCGTTCGGTGAGCACCGCGAACATCAGCCCGAGCGCCGTCGCGACCGTGGGCGCGAACACCACCCAGATGATGTTGTTCTTCAGGGCGGTGCGGATACCGGAGTCGGTGAAGAGGGACTTGTAGTTGTCGATGCCGGCGAAGCCGTCGCCGGACTGGTTGTAGAAGCTGCGGACGACCGAGTACCCGATCGGGTAGACCACGAGCGCGCCGAGCAGCACCAGAGCGGGCAGCAGGAAGAGCGCTGCCACGGTCTTGCGGGTGCCGGTCACACTCTTGCGTTCACCGGGAGCGGGAGGAGCCGGGGGTCCCGGTGGCCCGGTGGATCCAGGGGGCACCTGGGGGGCTCCGCCCTCCATGGCGTACGTCATGGCCGGATCAGCCCTTGTAGGCCGCGGTGGCGTCCGCTTCGAGCTTCGCCTGCGTGCCCGCCACGTCCTTCGGGTTCTTCAGGAAGTCCTGCAAGTCCTTCCACTCGCCCTTGCCGGGCGTACCGCCGAAGGCCTGCGGGGCCTGGTCGGACATGTCGAAGCGGAAGTCGTCGCCCGCGGCGATCAGCGCCTTCGCCATGGACTGCTGAACGGCGTTCGGGTACGCGGAGTCGGCGACGTTCTTGTTGGGGGAGAGATAGCCGCCGAGCTTCGCCCAGATCGTCGCCGCGTCGGGCGAGGCGAGGAAGGTGAGCAGCGCCTGACCGGCCTTGGACTCCTTCAGCAGTACGGCCGCGTCCCCGCCGCTGACGACCGGGGCCTTGCTGCCCACGGCCGGGAACGGGAACACCTTGGCGTCCGTACCGATCTTCGCCTTGGTCTCCGCGATGTTGACGCCCACGAAGTCACCCTCGAAGACCATGCCCGCCTTCGGCTGGTCGCCGCCGGTGAACGTCTGCGTCACCGAGGCCGGGAACTCCGTCTGGAGCGCGCCGTCCGGGCCGCCCGCGATGTAGTTCTTGTCGCCCCACAGCTGGGCCAGCGTGGTCAGCGCGTCCTTGACCGACGGATCCGTCCACTTGATCTTGTGCTGCGCGAGCTGGTCGTACTTCTCCGGCCCCGCCTGGGACAGATAGATGTTCTCGAACCAGTCGGTGAGGGTCCACCCGTCCGCGCCGCCCACGGAGACCGGGGTGACCCCGGAGTCGTAGATGGTCTGCGCGGTGGAGAGGAAGTCCTTCCAGGTCTTGGGCTCCTTGGCCCCCGCGTTCTCGAAGACCTTGGCGTTGTACCAGACCAGCGACTTGTTGGCCGCCTTGAAGTAGACGCCGTACTGCTTGCCGCCGACCTTCCCGAGGTCCTGCCACCCCTGGGAGTAGTTCTTGGCGAGCTGAGCCTGGGCGTCCGGGCCCGCGGGCTTCGCCCACTTCTTCTCGACGGCCTGTTTGACGGCGCCGACCTGCGGAAGCATCGCGACGTCCGGCGGCGCACCGCCCGCGATCTTCGAACCGAGGAAGTTGATGATCGGGTCCTGCGCGGGTACGAAGGTGACCTTCGCGCCGGTGCGCTTCTCGAACTCCGCCAGCACCTTCTTGAAGTTGGCCTGTTCGGGGCCGGTCCATACAGCGGCGACTTCCAGACTGGCGCCGTTGAGCTTGGGGAGGGTGACCGTGCCGGAGCTGCCGCTGCTGCTCTCCGTCCCGTTGTCGCTGCCCTTGTCCTTCTTGTTGTCGCCGCCGCAGGCGGTGAGAGTGAGCGCGCCGGCGATGACGGCGGCTGTGGCGGCTTGTGCGGCCCTGCGTGACATGTGCGTGCGCATTACTGCCCCGTTCTTCGTGCCTCGTCGAACGTTCGAGCGCTGTCCCGTGCGCTCTGGTCTACGCCCGCCCCGCCGAGGGCGGCAAGAGCGTCGGCGGTGTCAAGTGACCGATCGTGATTGGGTCGTGACGTGAGCCGGAAACCACCCCACCCGACCGCCTCCGGCGCCCGTCGGGCCGGCGACAGCCCGTCCGGCGTTCGAGGACGAGCCTTTCGGGCGAGCGGGGGTTTGGGGGCGAAGCCTCCAGGGGCGGGACGGGTTCGGGGGCGAGCTCTTCGGGCGACCGGGGGTTTGGGGGCGGAGCCCCCAGGGGCGGGACGGGTTCGGGGGCGAGCCCTTCGGGCGACCGGGGGTTTGGGGGCGGAGCCCCCAAGTATGGGACGGGTAGGGGCGGAGGGGGCGAAATCCCCACGCCGCACGCCCCCACGGTGCACGTCCCCACGGTGCACGCCCCCACGGTGCTCCGCACCGGCAGGGCATCGGGGATCAGCGCTGACGCCCGGACGACCGCGCAGGGACCAGGTCAGCACAGGGACTACTACCCCCGCGCCAGGGGCGCCCACGGCGCAGGGAACTACCCCCGCGCCGGGGGAGCCCACAGCGCAGGGAACTACCCCCGCGCCGGGGGCGACCAAGCGCAGGGAACTACAACAGCGAAGGCACCTCGACCGCGGCGACAGAACGCGCCGCCCGCTCCAACGCACTCGCGAGCAACGCCAAGTCCGTAGGCCCATTGCCGAGCTCACGCACCGGCCGCCGAGCCGGAGGATCCCCCATACGCTCCCACTCCAGCGGCACGACGGTGGGCCGAAGCGTCGCGGTCCGCGGAATACGCCCCGTGACCCGACCCCCCTGGAAGGGCGTGTCCCGCCCGTCCGGGCGCAGGACCCGCCCCCGACCGGGCGCGGGCTCGTCCGGCCCGGACGCCGGCGCGTCGAGGACGATCCGCAGCGCGGCGGACCGACCCACCTCGGATCCCGCCGTACGCCCGTCGACCCCGGCCGCCGCCACCAGATGAACCCCGAGCCGCTCCCCCTCCCGGGCGACGGCCTCCAGAGCCCGTACGACCGAGCCCGCCGAGGGCCGCCCAGGCGAGCCCAGCGCGGGGGAGAACAGCGCGTCCAGGTCGTCGACGACCACGACCAGCCGGGCGAGCGCCGGCCCCGGCTCCGTACGCTCCCGCGAAGCCGCGGGCCTCAGCCGCAGCGTCGAACTGGGCGGCACGTCGAGATCGGCGGCGCCGGACGAAGCGCCGGGCATGACGCCGGACGAGGACTTGGCCGAGCGCTGAGCCACGATCCGGCCGGACACCTCGCGCCGGGTGTGCCACTCCGCGAAGTCGAGCCGCCCGAGCAGCTCGGCCCGCCGCTTCAGCTCGGCGCTGAGGGCCTGGGCGAACTCCCGCATCCGTACGGGGTCGTTGGCGGTGAGGTGGGTGGTGACGTGCGGAAGGTCCGTACAGACCTGGAGCCCGTCGACCCGCCCGGCGCCATTGCCTCCGTTGCCGGTCCCGTTGCCGTCGCGCCCGTCTATGAGCACGATTCCGAGCCGGTCGGGCCGCTCCGCGGCGGCGAGGGACGCGGCGATCGAGCGCAGCAGTTCGGTACGGCCGCTGCCCGGTGGGCCCTCGATCAGGAGATGCGGGCCTTCGGCGGGGAGATCCACGGCGACGGGCCCGCGGGGTCCGGCGCCGAGGACGGCCCGGCAACGGCCGCCGAGCGCCTCGGTGTCGTCCGCCGCGTCCGCCCAACGTGCCATGAGGGAGGCGGGAGTGGCCCGAGCCAGCCCCAACTCGTCCAGCAGCCGTGCCACTTGAGGCAGCGGCGCGGACACCCGCGTATGCCGCTCGCCGTGCGTGCCGTCCGTCCGCAACGGCGCTAGGGCCCGCGCGAACCGCTCCGCCCACGCGACCGACACCGCATCGACCGCAGCGACGGTGCCATGCCCGATCGGGCCGCGCGACAGGTGGCCGACGGTGCCGGGCTGACTGCGGCCGTCACGCGGCGAACCGGCGTGCGTGACCCCGCCGCGCGTCTGCCCCGTGGACGCCGGTGGGGTGGACGCCGGCCCTCCGTGGGGCGGCCCGGCGTGCGGGGCTCCGGTATGCGGGGCCCCGGCGTGCGGGGAGCCCGCACGGACAGGGCCGGGGTGCGCCGATCCTCCGTACGCCGATCCGCCCCGCGTTGCCTCGCTGTGCGCTGCCCCGCCGCGCGTCGGCCCGGTGGACGTGGGCCCGCCGTGCGTCGGCCCGGTGGACGTGGGCCCGCCGTGCGTCGGCCCGGTGGGCATGGACCCGGTGTCGCCGCCGCGCATGCGTTCAGCGGAGCGGCTTTGCCCAGTCCCCGTGGAGCCGCTTTGCCCAGTCCCCGTGGAGCCGCTTTGCCCAGTCCCCGCGAAGTCGCCGTGCCCGGCCCCCGCGGCGCTACCGCGTGCGCGCTCGGCCGAACCGCCGCGCCAGGCCTCCTCGGGCTCGCGCCCGGCCGTTCCGGACCCTCCGTGCCCAGCCCCCGCGGCGCCGCCGCGCGAGCGTTCCGTGGAGCCGAGTTCCGGGGGCCCTGCGAACCCGCCCTCGGGACCGCCCGGTGCCACACGCAGCAGACGGAGCGCCGTGGCCACGTCACCGCTGAGCAGGGCGACGGCCCCGCACTCGCGGAACGCCGGTGACGCGTCGCACGCTGCCTCGTAGGTCTCCGTCACCGGTGACGCGGGTGACGCGGCCGCGGTCTCGGCGAGGCAGATCACGTGGATCCCGGCACGGGCGCCCTCATGGGTCAGCCGCACCACGGCCTCCCGTACGTCGGCGCCTCCGGGGTCCCCGTCCACGACCACCACCGTGTAGGGCCCGCCGAAACCTTCGTCCGCCGGGTCTTCGTCCCGCGCCCAGGAGGGCCGTCGCCGCACCGCGCCTCGTACCTCGCCGCCGTCGGTGCCCGCGTCCGCCGCATGGTCCTCCAGGCGGCGGAGGAGCTCGTCGGTGCGGGCCGTCGCCTGTTCGCGGTCGTAGGCGAGGAGGAGGCGGCAGTCCTGGCCATGGGTGGGGCGGAGGTGGGGGAGCCAGCCGAGCCAGGACCACTCGGCGGTGCGCTCCTCGACCGTGCGGGAGCGGTCCGTGCTGATCAGGACTATTTCCAGGGCGTCGGGCGAGTGCAGCGCGGCGAGCTGGGCCACCACCGCGCGGGCCAGGCCGGAGAGGCGCTCGCGCGGTCCGGCAAGGCCCAGCGCGCCGACCTCGCGCAGCCCCACCGTGACCGGTACCGCGGGCAGCAGGCCCGAGCCGTCGGGCGCCGCCCGGTCGGCCGTGCCCAGCCGCACGGTCAGCGCCTCCGGGTGCCCGGGGCCGCGCTCCCAGAGCCGGGGCCCCGGCCCCAGCGCGGTGAGCAGCAGCGTCGCGGGGTCGGGCCAGTTCTCCGGCGAGCGTGTCACCGCGGGCAGGGGTTCCTCCGCGTCACGCGCCGAGTCCCCCTCGTCGTAGGGATCCTGACCGGCGTCTCCCGCCGGTCCACCGCGCGTGCCGGTCAGCCGCCGCGCCCACGCACCGATCCCGCCCCGCTTGCGCACACCCGGCGGGACGTCCGTACCGCGCGGGGGTGTGCCTTTCCGGGTGCCGGTGCCCTCTCCTGTGCCAGTGCCGCCATTGCTGGTGCCGCTACCGGTGCCGGTGCCGCTACCGGTGTCCGTGCGGGTGCGGTCGGGCTCGGCGCCGCCGCGCGGCCGGTTCTCGATGCTGGGCGCCCCGCCCTGTTCGGGTACGCCGGACGGCACCCCGGAGGGCGCGGTGTGCGGGACGGCCGGACCGTGCCCCTGTGCGCCCGGGCCGGCTCCCGCGGCGCCCCACTCCGCAGAGCCGTACGCGTGATGGGTGTCACCGGCGGGCGGCGGAACCTGGGTGGAGGAGCCCCCCACGCGCGCGTGGGGCACGGCGGCCGCGGTCCTGGACCGTGCGGTGAGGGTGCCGTCGCCGCCGGCGGGGGTGTCGGTTCCGGCGGTCACCCGGACATGGCCTTCGCCGTCCGGCGCCGTACCCAGCGCCCCCGTGGAGCCGGGCGCCGCCAGTCGCAGCGCGGACTCGCCGATGCGCAGGAGCGCGCCGGGGACGAGGCGGACCGGGCGGGTGCCGACACGGGTGGCGTCAAGCGTCGTGCCGTTCGTGGAGCCGAGGTCGGCGACCGAGACGCGGCCCTCGGGGGTGACGGTGACCGCGCAGTGCAGACGGGACACGTCGGGATCGTCGAGGGGCACGTCCGCGTCGGCGGAGCGGCCGATGCGGATCTGGCCGCCGTGCAGGAGATGGACGCCACCGGCGTCGGGGCCCGCGACCACATGGAGCTGGGCAGCCCCGTCGTCCGCGTCCGGGCCGGGCTCCGCAGGGGCGCCCAGCGACAGCACGGCGCCGTCGGTCAGCGGCGGCTCGCCCAGGGTGCAGCGCTGCGCGTCGAGCCGCTCCGCACCCGCGTACAGCACGACCTGGCCGCCGCCGGGTTCCCGGCCTCGCTCGACCGGGGCGGCACCCGCGTCGCCGCCGACCGCCGAGGCCAGCCCCGAGGCGACCGCGGCCAGCGCCGTCCCGGCGGGCGCGGTGACCAGCACATCGCAGGCCGTGGCTCGCCCCCGCGGCTCCGAGGGCGGGCCCAGCGGGTCTACGACGGTCAGCCGGATCTGCATCGCCGTCAGCGGTCCCTTCCGCGCAGGTGTCCGCGACGAAGGCGAGGCTGCGCTGCGGTCCCCCACCGCAGAATCCCCCACCGCACACGGGCACGTCGGCCAGTACTGAAGGCATCCTCGCACCTGCCACTGACAACACGCCCGCCCCCCACCGGTAAGTGATCTTGATTGGTCGGCTCTGCCCGCAAAAGTGCCTGACCAGTGCCCGACCGGTGCCCGCTTGAGATCGGTCACGCCCGCAGTCCGGCAACCAAGTGACCGGACCGAGCGTCTTTCCATCGAACATGCGCGGGAAGGCGTACGTAACCCCGTACGTAGCCGCGCGCGTGGCCACTTATGCGGAGCACAGACGCCCGTGGGACCTATGGGAAGCACAGCAAGATGACAGCCCAGTGCCAGGTATCGCGGCACTACAGTGGGTCGGAACACCAGTACCACGGTGATCACGGTGGACGGACCAGGCAAGCAAGCAGCAGGGAGCGCATGACGTGCGGCCGGTAGGGAGCAAGTACCTCCTTGAGGAGCCGCTGGGGCGCGGCGCCACAGGCACCGTCTGGCGAGCCCGCCAGCGGGAGACCGCGGGCGCCGAGGCGGCCGTGGCCGGGCAGCCCGGCGAGACCGTGGCGATCAAGGTCCTCAAGGAGGAGCTCGCCAACGACGCGGACGTCGTGATGCGGTTCCTCCGGGAGCGGTCCGTGCTGCTGCGCCTGACCCACCCGAACATCGTGCGGGTACGGGACCTCGTCGTCGAAGGCGATCTGCTCGCCCTGGTCATGGACATCGTCGACGGCCCCGACCTGCACCGCTACCTCCGCGAGAACGGGCCGTTCAGCCCTGTCGCCGCCTCCCTTCTCACCGCCCAGGTCGCCGACGCGCTCGCCGCCAGCCACGCCGACGGCGTCGTGCACCGCGACCTGAAGCCCGCGAACGTCCTGCTCAAGCAGGACGGCGGCCAGATGCACCCGATGCTGACCGACTTCGGCATCGCCCGGCTCGCCGATTCCCCGGGCCTCACGCGCACCCACGAGTTCGTGGGCACGCCCGCCTATGTCGCGCCCGAGTCCGCGGAGGGCCGTCCGCAGACGTCCGCCGTCGACATCTACGGCGCGGGCATCCTGCTGTACGAGCTGGTCACCGGGCGTCCGCCGTTCTCCGGCGGATCCGCGCTCGAGGTGCTCCACCAGCACCTGAGCGCCGAGCCGCGCCGCCCCTCGACCGTCCCGGACCCGTTGTGGACCGTCATAGAGCGCTGTCTGCGCAAGAACCCGGACGAGCGGCCCAGCGCCGAGAACCTCGCCCGCGGGCTGCGCGCCGTCGCCGCGGGCGTCGGGGTGCACGCGACCGCCGCGCAGATCGCCGCGGCGGAGGGAGTGGGGGCGCTGCTCGCCCCCGACCCCGCTCCGGCGACCGTGCCGGGCGTGCCCGGCGCCGCCGACCCCACCCAGGTGCTGCCGCACGGCGCGGGCACGTACGACCCGAACGCCGCGACGAGCTACCTGCCGCACACCTCCGGCGACGCCGACCCCACCTCCGTCCTCCCGCACCGCGGCGCGGCCGATCCGACCGCCGTCATGCCGCCCGTGCCGCAGCACCAGCCCGGCGGGCAGTCCGGGCAGCCCGGCCAGGGCGAGGACCCGCACCCCTGGCAGAACCAGCTGCGCGCGGCCCGCGACCGCAACGAACAGACGCAGGTCCAGTACCTCGACCCGAACGAGGACCCGCTGCGCCGCCGGCCGCAGCGCCAGGTGGCACGGCCACAGCAGAGCCCGCAGCAGCAGCGGCCGCAGCGGGGTCAGCAGCCGCCGCCCGGGTACGGATATCCGCAGCAGCAGCCGCAGCAGTACGCGCAGCAGCAGCCGCAGCGGTACGCCCCCGCGCCGCAGCAGCAGCCCCAGCCGCAGCGATACGCGCCCGCGCCGCAGCAGCCCCAGCAGCCCGCGCCGCGGCAGTCGCGCGAGCCCCGTCAGCGCAGCGCCAACCCCACGAAGATCCCGGGGCTCGGCTGCCTCAAGGGGTGCCTGTTCACCCTCGTCATCCTGTTCGTCGCCGGCTGGCTGGTCTGGGAGTTCAGTCCCCTCCAGGGATGGATCGGGACCAGTAAGGGGTACTGGGCCCAGCTGAGCGACTGGTTCGACACGGTCTCCGGCTGGATCGGAAAGCTCGGCGGGAGCGGCTCCTCCGGCAACTGAATCCCGGGGGAAGCCCGGGGTCCGGTGAACACCGGGGGCAGCCGAACCCCGGGGCCAACTGCCCCTCAGGCCAGCCGACTCTGGGGATTTGTCGACATCTGACGGGTGATTTCCGTCTCCGGAGTGAAGGTTGGCTCTTCGTACGCGTACTTTTAGCGACAACACGCGTCTCGTAGGAGCAGTCTTGGCACGCAAGATCGGGAGCCGGTACACCGCGAACCAGATTCTGGGGCGGGGCAGCGCCGGCACGGTGTGGCTCGGTGAGGGACCCGAGGGGCCCGTCGCCATCAAGCTGCTGCGCGAGGACCTCGCGTCCGACCAGGAGCTCGTGGGGCGCTTCGTGCAGGAGCGCACGGCGCTGCTGGGCCTGGACCACCCCCATGTGGTCGCGGTGCGCGACCTGGTGGTGGACGGCAACGACCTCGCCCTCGTCATGGACCTCGTCCGCGGGACGGACCTGCGCACCCGCCTCGACCGGGAGCGGCGGCTCTCCCCCGAGGCCGCGGTCGCGATCGTCGCGGATGTCGCGGACGGGCTGGCGGCCGCGCACGCAGCCGGGGTCGTCCACCGGGACGTGAAGCCCGAGAACGTTCTGCTCGACATGCAGGGCCCGCTCGGTCCCGGCGGTTCGCATCCGGCTCTGCTGACCGACTTCGGTGTGGCCAAACTCATCGACTCGCCGCGCAGGACCCGGGCCACGAAGATCATCGGTACGCCGGACTACCTCGCCCCCGAGATCATCGAGGGGCTGCCGCCGCGGGCCGCCGTCGACATCTACGCGCTGGCGACGGTGCTGTACGAGCTCCTCGCCGGGTTCACCCCCTTCGGGGGCGGCCACCCGGGGGCGGTGCTGCGCCGCCACGTCACGGAGACCGTGGTGCCGCTGCCCGGCATCCCCGACGAGCTGTGGCAGCTCATCGTGCAGTGCCTGGCCAAGGCGCCCGCCTCGCGGCTGCGCGCCTCGGAACTGGGTGCCCGGCTGCGCGAGCAGCTGCCGCTGCTGGCGGGGATGCCGCCGTTGGACGTGGACTCGCCGGACGCGGAGTCGGAGGACGGGTCCGGGGCCGGGGACGGGGACGACAGGTACGAGGAGACGGCGGAGCCGGCGGCTCCCGTGGCCTCGCGGGTTCGGCGGGGCGCTGTGCCGCTCGTGCCCGGGGCCGCGCCGGACTCCAACCGGGATACGCACACCTCGATGCGGGTGCCGGGGCCGGACGAGCTGGCGGGTGGCGCGCGGGGGACGGCTCGCGCCCCGCGTGCGGCCGGTGCTCCCCGTCCGGGATCCGCTCGCCACCGGGCCTCCGCTCGGCGGCGTCGTCTCACGCTGGGGGCGGCAGCCGTCGCGCTCGTCGCGGCGGTGGGGATCGGCACCTGGCTCGCCACCTCCGGCGATGACGCCGGCGCGACGCCCCAGGACACGAAGAACTCGGCCCCGGCGTCACCGTGACCGGCGGGGCGGACCCACGGGTCTGTCCGCCCCCTCCGCCCCTGCCCTCCCCAAGCTCTCGGCCTCGCTCGAGCAAGGGGGACCCCGTCATCCCTGGGGCTCCGCCCTCGACCCCGCCTCGAACGCCGGAGGG
This sequence comes from Streptomyces sp. NPDC058246, assembly GCF_042881985.1. Classification (NCBI taxonomy): domain Bacteria; kingdom Bacillati; phylum Actinomycetota; class Actinomycetes; order Kitasatosporales; family Streptomycetaceae; genus Streptomyces; species Streptomyces sp. NPDC058246. The sequence goes on from NZ_JBHVWZ010000048.1 coordinate 41,253, forward strand.
GCTGGACCTGTCACCGGCCGGGGGCGGAGCCCTCAGGGGCGGGGGCCGGTTGCCGTAGCCGTTACGCTGGAGGCGTGGCAGTCGTCGATGTATCCGAAGAGCTCAAGTCCCTCTCCTCGACCATGGAGTCGATCGAGGCCGTCCTGGACCTCGACAAGCTGAGGGCAGACATCGCCGTGCTCGAGGAGCAGGCGGCCGCGCCGTCCCTGTGGGACGACCCGGACGAGGCGCAGAAGATCACCAGCAAGCTGAGCCACCTCCAGGCGGAGGTCAGGAAGGCCGAGGCGCTGCGCGGGCGTATCGACGATCTGGGTGTGCTCTTCGAGATGGCCGAGGAGGAGGACGACCCGGACACCCGCGCCGAGGCGGAGTCCGAGCTCGGGTCCGTCAAGAAGGCGCTGGACGAAATGGAAGTCCGCACGCTGCTGAGCGGTGAGTACGACTCCCGCGAGGCCGTCGTCACCATCCGCGCCGAGGCCGGCGGCGTCGACGCCTCCGACTTCGCCGAGAAGCTGCAGCGCATGTACCTGCGCTGGGCGGAGCGCCACGGCTACAAGACGGAGCTCTACGAGACCTCGTACGCGGAAGAGGCGGGCATCAAGTCCACCACCTTCGCCGTCCACGTCCCGTACGCGTACGGCACGCTCTCCGTGGAGCAGGGGACGCACCGGCTGGTGCGGATCTCGCCCTTCGACAACCAGGGACGCCGCCAGACCTCCTTCGCCGGTGTCGAGATCCTGCCCGTCGTGGAGCAGACCGACCACATCGAGATCGACGAGTCGGAGCTCCGGGTCGATGTCTACCGGTCGTCCGGGCCCGGCGGTCAGGGCGTCAACACCACCGACTCCGCCGTCCGGCTCACCCACCTTCCCACCGGCATCGTCGTCTCCTGTCAGAACGAGCGGTCGCAGATCCAGAACAAGGCCTCGGCCATGAACGTTCTGCAGGCCAAGCTCCTCGAGCGGCGCCGGCAGGAGGAGCAGGCCAAGATGGACGCCCTCAAGGGCGACGGCGGCAACTCCTGGGGAAACCAGATGCGTTCGTACGTCCTGCACCCCTACCAGATGGTCAAGGACCTGCGCACCGAGTTCGAAGTCGGCAACCCCGAGGCCGTGTTCAGCGGGGAGATCGACGGCTTCCTCGAGGCCGGAATTCGCTGGCGCAAGCAGCAGGAGAAGTAGACAGACGGATTGACACCGCTTTGTCGACAAGGCAACTGCCGTCCATCGGACGGCAGTTGCCTTTCGTGTGAGGGTTGTCTGGGTTTTACGTCACAGTCACATGTCCTCACGGCAGGCAAATGATGTTGATCCGGACATCGCGTACGCAACGACCTTGACGTTGCATTGAAAACTGGGGAGGGTAACGCGTGGCATGCGTATCTCTGGGGTGCATGTGAACCGGGGGACTTGAGAAAAGTCACCTGTGACGCCGTGGCCCCGGGCGCTGCTCCATTGACGATCAGCTACTGGGGGTAGCAGGCAGATGACCAAGAAGACGCGGATCCGCGTGGCGCGGATAGCCGCCGGTGCGGTGATTGCCGCCGGTGCTTCGCTGACCGCTGCGGGTGCCGCTTCGGCGCTCGACCTCAACGTGGGCATCGGTGTCAACGTCGGCGACGACCCGACCCCGACCCCGACCGAGACGGGCATCCCGACGACGCCCACGGACCCGACCACGGACCCGGCGCCCACCGAGACGGTCCCGACCGCCCCGCCGCCCACCGCCCCGGCGCCCACGGAGCCGACGCCCACCGACG
>NZ_JBHVWZ010000049.1:0-42477 GCF_042881985.1 Streptomyces sp. NPDC058246
GGGCGATCTTGGTCGAGAACCCGTCTACCAGGAGCTTCGTCGTTGCGCAGGACTGTCCAACTCGCGGTCAATGCCGCCAGCTTGGAAGAGGCTCAGTGTTCCAACCATGCGCTATTCGGCCCCGGTGTCCTATCTCTGGCCCACGGTGCAAAGTGGCCGTGATGGCAGGCGGTTAGTCCATATCTGGCTCGGGCAGCGTTCGCGCTAGTTCGTCTTCTACGTCAAGCCCGAAGGATGCCGCGATTGTGGCCACCTGAAGACCGACGCCGGCGCGCAGTTCGCCGAGGGCCTCGCCGAACCAGTAGTCGATCCCTCAGTGGCGTTCCCGGAGCAGGAGGCGGGTGGCCGCGGTCGCGTCGCGGTGGTTCTCAGTGGCACCGACCCGACGAGGAAGCGCACACAGTAGCGGCGCATGAGCCGTAGCGGCTCGTGCAACTCGGCGCGGATACCGCCGGCTGTGTAAAGGGGCCGGGACCTTGAGTGCGTCGCCTTGCAGTACGCGTGATTCCGGTCAACATTTACAGGAGGGCCTGTCGATGGATATCCTCCACCGCCCCATGGCCTATGAGGTGCCAAACTCGAACCAACCCTTGATTGGAGACCGAAATGCCTCGCCAGAAGGCCAGTGAAGGCGGCGGAATCGTCTGGTGTCACGACAGCGGAAGTGCCTGCCTCACTTTTGCAGAGGTCAAGGGATCGACGCAGCCGGAGTTTATTTCTCTATTCGCCAAGGTAGAGCAAAATTCTCCCGTGTATGACCCTGCTCTCGACGAGCTGTCCGACAGCCTGAACCGTCTGGTGACGGAAACCCAGGCCGGAGGGCGGTACGAGCAAGGCGAGGGCAAAGAGGTGAAGATTGGATTCCTCGTAACAGGCGATGGATTCTTGCTCGTACGGAAGAGGGGCGTAGGGAAGGAGGAGCGTCTTGAAGAACTGGTAGATATCGAAACCCTTACCGACCTGGATTCAATGACGAGCGATCAGCTTGCTGAATATCTCCGCATCAGGCGAGAGGGTGGCAAGAACGCTGGTCAGTGGCGAAGGCATACCGTGACGCAAAAGTCTGATCCCGATCCCAGTTCCACCGGAATCATCATCTGTCGCGGCGGGGGGAAGAGTTGTTTCGTCACAGCGCTAGCACCGCAGGGTGCGACAGTGATCGGCAACTATTTCCCTACAGTAGCTCAGGATTCTCCTGTCTATGATCCTTCGCTACATGAGCTCATTGGCAAGCTGAACTCTCTGCTCAACGAGACGCAGGTTCGAGAGAAGCAGAAATCGAGCAGGGATCCAATGGCGCAAATCGGCCTCGTTATCACCGGGCATGGGCTCCTTCCGGCGTGGAAGATCGTCGCGTCGGACGATGATCACCACGGAGATGGCGTCGGTTCTGTGGACCTGGATGACATGACTGACGCGCAACGCGACCAATTCCTGCGGGTAAAGGCATAGAGCTGTGCGACCGACTCGGTTGAAATCCAGGGTCGGTCTCCACGGATATTTACGATTGCTGCCGGAGAATGCCGGTGAGGGCCCGACCTCGCGGCGGACCGTCACCATGTCCACCGGCCGACACAGCCTCGAATCAATCTGCTCAGTCACCCAGAAAGCTCAACTGAAACGACGAGGTCAATGAAGCGCTGCTAGCTTGATCTCGCAACGGTCCGCACGAGGGAGATCGAGATGGTAATGTTGAGGGCCGCCGTAGTTGGCGGAGAGGTCTATAGCTGGGGCAGCGGTACGTTTTGTGTCAGCACTGTCAAAATGAGCAGGGACGGCGACGTGCCGGTCTTTCTGGCGCCATACGACAGCGATTCGGTGCGGTACGACGAGAACCTTGCTGAGCTGGCCACAAAACTGAATCAGCTTATGAAGGCGACTTACGATAAGCGCAAGGACCCCACGCTGAAGCTCGGGCTAATTGTGTTGGATCGGGGCATCCTTCCCGTCTGGAAAAGGGAACTCGAAGGCGATGACCATCCGGAGAATTACGTGGACGTGAACAGCTTGATTTTCCTCGACGGTAAGTCGGATGCGGAGATCGCGCAGGCTCTCGGGTTCGCTAACGACTGGGTGAGTGGTTGACGAGCTTCGTCACCTCGCCCCAGCTCGACACCCGGAGCGCCCTCAACCACCGGGCTTCACGAGGCTGAATAGGCCCTGTTCTCGTATAGCTACGGCGAGAGGACCTGTGAGCCTTTTCCAACCTCACGCCTCAGCGTGAGGTTGGAAAAGGCTCAGTGGGCCGTATCTCCAGTGCCGCCCAGTCGGACGACTTCTTCACCGACATCAATACGCCGGACAAGGCGGACTGCGACGCGCACGGCATCGACTACCAGCCGTGCGTCAACCAGATCGCCAAGACGGCCACGACCGCTGCCGATGTCCCGTCGGGCTCGGGGATACTGGCGCTCGACGAAGACGGCACGGCGTGCTCGTCCGACTACTATCTGCGCCTCACCGGGGATGGCGGAAAGATGCTCAAGGGGCAGATCGCCCTGACCCCCAACCGGCCCACGACCCCCACGGTTTGAGTCTCCGCGGGGCTGAGGAAGGGCCCTCCCTCTCCCGCCCCGGCCCCGCTCACGCACGTCAGGCACGGCATGTGCGGACCGCCGGCGTCGCCTGTTGACGCCCCGTTCGTCGTTGCGTCACGAGTTCCGGCCTGTCGAGCAGCATTCCGGCGAGCGGCAGCCCGCGGCAGGGCGCGGCGATACCGGCCGCGAGCATCGCCGCGCTGACGGGCACGCCCTGCGAGTCGGGCGCCGGCGGACACTCCATCACTGCTGTCGACCTCCGATCTGCTTCACCACCACGACTGGCGCGTACCGGCCGTTCGCACCGCTGCGCGGACGCGCGTGCCTCAGCGACACCACGGCGTGCGCGGATCTGCTCGGCCTCACGCCGTGCCATTCCCATCCGTCCCTTCAAGGAGAGTGACTCGATTGACCGCACTTCCCAGATCCCTGTCCCGGCGGACGTTCCTGGCCGCATCGGCCGCGACGACGGCCGTCGTCGCTGCAGGCACCGGCACGGCCGCTGCGGCAAAGCCGCGCCGGATCTCCTCGCGCGCCCACATCTTCTACTACCCCTGGTACGGCTCCCCGAAGGTCAACGGGGCCTGGCGGCACTGGCCGCAGGGCGAACTCACCCCGCCGGACGACATCAGCTCCAACTACTACCCCGTTCTCGGCCCTTACGACTCCGGCGACCGCCCCGGCGCCGCGGACCGGCACATGCGCTGGCTGCGCCAGGCCGGCACCGGTGTACTGGTCAGCAGCTGGTGGGGGCAAGGGAGTTACGAGGACAGAATGGCGCCGGTGGTACTCGACGCAGCAGCAGCCGCAGGGCTCCAGGTCGCGTGGCACATCGAGCCGTACGCAGGCCGCGACGCCACCACCGTCGTCGCCGACATCCGCTACCTGACCGAGCACTACGGCGACCACCCGGCGTTCCATCGGGACGCCGAGCGCGGCGGACGCTGTGCCTACTACATCTTCAACAGCCTCAAGACGGTGGACTGGTCACCGCTCCACCAGGTCGACGACCGGGCGATCGTGATGGCCCAGACCTGGGATCTCTCCCGGATCGGGGACTTCGGCGGCGTGTACACCTACGACGCGATCGCTACGGCGAACAAGCCGGACTGGACCGAGGTCGCCGCGTTCTGCGCCGAGCGCGGCATGGTCTGGGCACCTTCGCTCGGACCCGGATACATCGACGACCGTGCTGTGCCCGGCAACACGACCCCGACCCTCGACCGCGCGCAGGGCCGCACCTACGACCTGGAGTGGGAGTACGCCCTGTCCGCCGGGAACGCGGGCGGCGTCCCGGACTGGGTGAGCATCACGTCGTTCAACGAATGGCACGAGGGTACGCAGATCGAACCGGCCACAGCCGACACCCCGGGGAACCTCGACTACCTCTCGTACGAGGGTGCGTACGGCCGTACGGGCAAGGGCGCCCAGACCGCCTACCTCGACCGCACCGCCCACTGGGTCGCCCGCTTCGAGGCCGCCCACGCGCGGCGGCGCTACTGACATCGGTCAGCGCGGGTGCGCCGTGAAGACGTCGTGCAGCACGTCCATGTAGGCGCCGTGGCCGCTCGGGCTCGACCACAGTGTGGCCGACCCGGCGGCCGTGCCCTCGCCCCCGGCGACAGTATCGCGGAGTATCCCCGCGATGCCTGCCTGCAGGCCGCCCTACTGCAGGTCCTTGATCTGGCGGTCGACGGTGGCGGGGTCGTCCTGGTCGTAGTCCAAGGCCGATGCCGATGCGGTGTACTGGCTGCCGCTGTCGGTGTGCGGGTTCTTGTCGTACCAGGGGTAGTAGAAGGCGGCCCGGACAGGGAGCTTCGCATCACTGGCCGTGGGCTTCGGGGCGGCCGGCTTCTTCGACTGCTTCGCCCGGGGGCGGGCCGTCGCCGGCGGAGAGGACACCACGGGCGGAGGTGGCGCGGAAAGCGTCACCGAGGGTTTGGCCGTGGCGGCCGCGGGGGCGGCATAGTCCGGTCCTGCGAGGGCGACGGCGGCGATCGTGACCCCGGTGACGCCCACGGCGGCCAGCGAGACGAGCCGCTTTGGGCGACCGCGGCCGGGCGGCTGAGCTGCCCGGCCACCTCCATCCAGCACACGGCGAGCAGTTCGCGGTCCTCCGCGTCCGGCCGGCGCGTCGCCTCGGCGGTCTCACGCCGCTGGTGCGACAAGTGCAGCACGGTGACCGTGAAATCGGCGAAGTCCGCGCCGGGGTCGGCCAGTCCGGCAGCCGCCGACTCGTCCAGCCAGTCGCTGCCGTCGGCATGTGGCTGCGACCGCCGCAGCCGCCAGAACCTGCGTCCCTCACGTATGGCGATGGCCACGAGCCATATGGCGGCCTTGCCCGGGCCCGGTCACTGGCCCTTGCGCAGTCTCGGTGTGAACGCCGCGTGGAAGAGCGTGGATGCCGCACCGACGGCGGCCGCCTCGTGGGTGCTGACGGAGTGTTCGACATGGACGCGGCGCAGCCGGCGAGCGGTGGGGTATTCGTTCACGGCACGTTCGATCTCGGAGAGATAAATGTCCGCCGCCCGGCCGGTGCAGTAGGGGCCGCCGACCACGACAAGGCCGACGTCCAGCAGGTCGACGGCGGCGAGCGCACCCCGGCCGATGGCCCGTGCGGCGTCCCGCACGGTGGGCGCTGCGACGGTACGGGGCGCCGTCAGGACATGGCTGGCGGGGTTGCATTCCGGGAGGACCTCGGGGCGCCCATCGGGCTCGTATCGGTCGAGGGTCACCGCGCACAGCTGCCCGAACTCCCCCGCGTTCGCGGTGAGTCCGCGGTAGATGTCTCCGTTGAGGATCAGGCCTGTGCCCACTCCCGTACCGAGGTAGAGGTACACGAAGTCACGGGCGCGGCGGTCCCGGCCGATCCAGCGTTCGCCGACGGCGGCCGCCGTGGAGTCCTTCTCCACCAGGACCGGGAAGGTGAGGCGCTGTTCGAGCAGGGTACGCAGCGGCACGTCACGCAGGACACTCATCAGCGGCGGGTCGAGTACCGTGCCCGAGACCGTGTCGACGGGGCCGGGCACGGCGACGCCCACACCGAGGAAGCCTTCCTGCCGCAGCGGGCGCCCTGCCGAGTGGAGCACCTTCTCGCCCAGGGAGGCGATCTGTGCCACCACCGCAGCGGGCCGCTGCTCGGGCGTGATCCGCTCGACACGACGGGCCACGATCCGGCCGGCCAGGTCGACCAGGACCGCCGTGAGCAGCCCCGGGTCGATATGGATGCCGAGGGCGTGCGCCGCGTCATCACGCAGGCGTACGAGGCCGCGGGGTTTGCCGACCGAGACGTGCTCCTTGCGCTCCTCGACGAGCAGTCCGCGGTCCAGCAACGAGCGCGAGATCCGGGAGACCGACTGCTGGGTGAGGCGGGTGCGTTCGGCGATCTCGCCTCGGGTGATGGTGCCGGCCAGGCGGACCGTCTCGATCACGACGCACTCGTTGAACGAGCCGAGCCCCATCTGGTTGACGCCGCCGCCGGAGCCGGGCACTGCGCCGTGCACGGCGGACGGACCTTCGTGGGCGACCGCGGGCAGCGGCTCTCGGATCCAGAGGACCGGCACCGGCTGACCCAGCGCGGTGGCCAGGTCCAGCAGAACCCGTGCCGAGGACGACCGGTGCCGGGAGGCGTCCAGAGCCAGCACGGCCCGCAGGAAGGAGACCGTCCCGGTCCTGTCCGGTGGCTGGTGGAGCGTCATGTGCCCGCGGGCGCAGTGCGCTTCCAGGTCCACATCGGTTTCCGTGCTCAGGGCCACCACATGCAGCGGAACGCTCGGATGCAACCGGCGGGCGGCGGCGAGGAATGCTGCCACACGGCCTGTGGCGGGTCGCGGCGAGGAGACGGGTTCGGCAAGTGACGTCTCGAAGGCGGACGTCACGGCCGCCAGCGCGTCGGCGGGCGCCTCGATGGTCGAGGCAGTGGTCTGATCGTCGGATGCCGGTCGCAGCGCGAGCAGCACCAGTGTGTGACGGGGGTCGTGGTACACCCCGACGACCCAGACCTCGCCGTCACCCAGCGCGGGATCCAGTGGTGGTACGGAGCGGGTGGCGTGGCCCTGGTCCAGCTTCCAACGGCGCCGGGCAGTGGCGATCGCGGTGTGCGAGCAGCCGAGCCGTCGCGCCAGACTGCGCGTCGAGCGCTGGTCGGGCCGGGCCAGCAGGGTTTCAGTGATCACGTCGCCCTCGTCGACGAGGCCCGGACGCCCGGTGATCGGGCGGTCCTCGAGACCTGCGGCGCCCTCGGCGGCGTACCGCTTGCGCCAGGTGACGACTGTCTGCCGGGAGACGCCCAGTCGACGGGCGATCTCGGCGTTCTGTCGGCCCTTGACGGCCTGGAGCACGATCGCCGCACGCAGGGCACGAGGCTGAGGGCCCTGTGCGAGCTCACGCAGGACATCGAGTTCGGCCTCCGCCGGCTCGTCAGCCACCGAGATGTCAGGCACGGTCGCCGCCATGAGCACAGGCGGCGGGTGCGGGGGTGAGGGGCGGCCAGGGCGAGCGACAGGCGGTCGAGACCGCCGACGGGCTGCGCCTCGGGCGTTGCACTGCGCAGGGCATCGGCGGCCCCTTTCAGGTCAGTTCGAGGAAAAGGAGGCGAACGGCGCTTCTCTGGGGCGCTCCGTCGGCGGCGGGGATTATGGAAAACCAAGTGTGAGTCCAAGGCAAGAGGAGGCCCCAAAATACATGACGTTGACGACACTTGAACCAACACAACCTGGTGTTATGTCACCACCATCACGTGAGCGGCGGAGATTCCATCCGAATTCTGTAAGCGAAGTCCCTTGACGCATGACGCGAGATTCACCGAGCACAAGGGCTTGACGCGCTGCCGTCGCAGCCACATGCTTCGGATCATCTCTGGGGCTCTCCATCGGCCGATCCCGCACCCTCCCTCACCGAGGAAGTGACATGGCCGACAGAAGCCGTTCTTTCACCGTCCGCCCGCTGCGCATGGTCGCCGTGGCCGCCACCGGCACTCTCGTTGCCGCCACCCTGACCGCGTGCGGCAGCGGCAGTGGTGACTCGAAGACCACGTTGGTGGTCGCGCAGTGGACCAACGCGGCCGCAGTCGAGCAGACCAAGAAGTACAACCAAGCCTTCGAGCAGGCCCATCCGGACGTCGAGATCAAGATGCAGACCGCGCCGACGGCCAACAACGCCTGGCCCACGCTGCAGAATTCGCTGCTCACGTCGAAAAGGGTCGATGTGCTGGCCCAGTTCGCGAAGAGCCCCTCGGACTTCCCGCCCGAGTCCACGGGCATCAAGGTGCAGGGCACCGCCACGCTCATCGCCAGCAAACAGTTCGTCGACCTGAGCGATCAGCCGTTCATGAAGCGCTTCGACCCGAACCAGCACGTGATGGAGTACAAGGGCGGCACCTACGGGGTGATGACCTCCGCGTACGTCAACAACACGGGTCTTTTCTACAAGAAGGATCTGCTGGACAAGTACGGCCTCAAGGTGCCCACGACCTTCGACGAGTTCATCGACGTCCTCAAGACGTTCAAGTCCAAGGGCAAGTCCGGCATATTCGTGGCCGGCAAGGACGGCTACCAGAACATCGTCTGGGCCGGCATCGTCAACCAGCTCCTCATGGAGGGCAAGCCGGCCGGCGAGGCGAACTCCGTCTACACGAAGCGTGCGGAGCAGTTCTACAAGGGCGAGCAGAACTGGACCGACCCGCTCTACAAGGACGCGTCCGACCGTTACCAGCAGATAATGAAGTACATCGAGCCCAACGCCTCCGGCGTTCCTGCGCAGACCGCGCCCGGGGTGTGGGCGAGCAACAAGGACGACTTCCCGTTCTTCGTCGACGGCTCGTACGACGGCAACACGATCGCGCAGGCCAACCCGGGTCTGAACTTCGGGTTCTTCGCCGTGCCCGGCACCGACGACGCCGCCTGGAACCGGCCCGCGATCGCCCCCGACCTGGCCTGGACGGTCCCGGTGTCGTCCAAGCAGCAGAAGCTCGCCCTCGAGTACCTGGACTTCATCACCCAGAAGGACAACTACGCGCAGTGGGTCAAGGCGACCGGCTCGCTCTCCACCCAGCCCGGCGTTCCCACCCCCAATCTCAAGTGGACGGACTGGCTGTCCCAGAACGCCGACAACGGCTACATCAACGCCAGTAATCCGTGGACCCCGGCCGACGCCGCCGAGGTCGCGGACGGTCCGCAGACCCAGGACAACGCGCCGTTCGGCCACAAGTCGTGGGACAAGGCGCTGTCCGAGTGCGCCAACGCCTACACCGCTTCCGTGAAGAAGTAGAGGTCGTCCCGTGTCCACGGTTCCCTTCGGCACGCGGAAGACCAGGCGCTGGATCCCCTGGCTGTCCATCTCGGTGCCGACCGTCGGGTGGCTGGTGTTCGGGCTCTACCCCTCGCTGGCCACCATCTTCTACTCCTTCACCGAGTACTCCGGGCTCCCCGGCACACCGATCGACTACTGCGGCCTGTGCAACTACCGCAACGCCTTCACCGGCTCCTGGCCGGACTTCTCCAAGAGCGTCACCGTGACCATCGAGTACGCGGTGGGCGTCACCGTCCTGCAGATCGGGCTCGGCCTCCTCCTGGCGTTGCTGCTGCGCCACAGGCGCCCCGGCTACGGCTTCTACCGCGCCCTGATCTTCATGCCGCAGATCTTCTCCGTGACGATCGTCGGCGTCCTCTTCTCCCTGCTCCTCGACCCGTCCAGCGGCCCGGCCGAGAAGCTGTGGCACACCCTGTTCGGCAGCTCCAACTCCTTTCTGGGCAACGACGGTTGGGCGATCTGGCTGATCGTCGGGATCAACGTCTGGATGTTCGCCGGCTACACCATGCTGGTCTACATCGCCGGACTGCGCCGCATTCCGCCCGAGCTGTACGAGGCGGCGGCCCTGGACGGCGCGGGGCGCTTCCAGGTGTTCCGCAGGATCACCTGGCCCATGCTTGCCTCGGCGACGACGGTGAACGTCTTCCTCACCGCCATGGGCAGCCTCGGCGAGTACTCGCTGATCCTGGTGCTCACCGACGGAAACTACGGAACCAAGACCCTCGGTATGTACATGTTCGACTCGGCCTTCGGCAAGTCCGCCGCCCTCGGCATGGGCTCGATGCTGGCGATGGCCCAGTTCTTCTTCACCGTGATCACCGGCGGCTTCCTGCTCTGGTTCCTGCGCAAGCGAGAGGTGACGCTGTGAGCGCACAGACCACATCCGTGCGGCCGCCCGACGACACCGCCCGTCGGGCGGCGATACAAGCGGCAGACCGGGCATCCATCCGCCGCCACCGGATCCTGCGTGGGCTGCGACTGAGCGGGGCCCAGCTGTTCTGCTTCGTCGTCTCGGCCGGGTTCTTCGCGCTGCCGCTGGTCTATCTCACGATCCAGGCGTTCAAGCCGTACACCGAGTTCCTTCAGAACCCCACGGGGATGCCCCATCCGTGGACGCTCCAGAACTTCTCGGACGCCTGGAGCCAGGGCGATTTCGGCCATCAGCTGCTCAACTCCCTGCTGTACGCCGTCGTCCCGAACGTGATCACGCTGACGCTCGGAGTGTTTCTGGCCTTCCCGATCTCGCGGGGATGGTTCAAGCACTCCAACGCGCTGTACGCCTTCTTCGTCTTCTCCGGTTTCCTGCCCGCCGGCCTGATCCCCCTGTTCGTGGAGGCGCAGAAGCTCGGCCTCTACAACAGCCGTATCGGCTATCTCGTGCTCACGTCACTGGCAGGGGCGGGGTTCTTCTTCTTCGTCGGCTACATCAAGTCGATCCCGAGGGAGTTGGACGAGGCGGCGGCCATGGACGGGTGCGGGTATGTGCGCTTCATCTTCACGATCATCATTCCCCAGATGAAGCCCGCCCTCGCCACGTTCGGGGTCTTCGGCTTCGTGGCGTCCTGGAACAATCTCATCCTGCCGCTGGTGATGCTCAACGATTCCACCCTGTGGCCGGTGACCCGTGGTCTGTTCTCGTTCTTCGGCCAGTACACCTTGCAGTGGCCGCTCATCGCGGCGGCCACGGTGATCGTGGCCGCGCCGATCCTGGTCGTCTTCATCCTGCTCCAGCGCTACATGGTGGAGGGCGTCGCAGGGGGCGCGACGGCCGGTGCGCAGGGCGTCGGCCAGACGCCGGCCGCCACGGCGGCAACACCGGCCGAGTGACGCCGAGTTCGCCAACGGACATCTCACGGGAAAGACCCTGCGACACCTCGCCTCACCGCCCGCGAGGTGTGACTCGAGAGCCTTTCCTCCGACCAGCATGCGTGTGCCGTCGCCCCCGGCACCACTGGCGTGCCCATCCGCACGAACTGGAGACCACGATGTTCGATGCCTAGGATCACCGGCGGCACGGTTCGGTCGCGGAGGTGGGCCATCGCGCAGGCTGTCACATCCCGGATCGGCGTCTCGTCACCGGAGTCGCCATCCCAATGACGGACCTTCACAGCGGGATGCAGAAGAACGCGAGGGCGGCGGCCGTCAGGTATGCGGCCGCGCCGATGGCCATGCTGGTCCGCAGCCCCGTGGTGAAGCTGGGCGTGGCGGCCAGCAGTGAGCCTCCCAATGCGACGCCCGCCGCGCTGCCGACCTGGCGGGCGGTGTTGAACAGAGCGGAAGCGGTGCCGGAGTACTCGTCCGGGGCGGCGGACATGACGGTGGCGGTTGATCCGGTGAGGGCGAAGGACGTGCCGAAGCCGGCCGCCATCATCGGTGGCACGAGCAGAACGTAGGGCGGGTTCGGTCCGGCGGCCGCCCAGCCGGCCAGGCCTGCCGCTCCCAGGAGCATGCCCGTGACCACAAGCGGGCGGTGTCCGGTGCGGCGGGCCAGTCGCCCGGACAGGACCGAGGCGAACATCGTCATGGCCACCGCCGGGAACAGGGCGATCCCGGTGCGCAGAGCGCTCAGGCCGCGCTGGTGCTGGAAGTAGAGGCTGGCGGTGAAGACCATGCCGTAGAAGGCGAAGTTGAACAGCAGGCCGATGGCCGCTCCCCCGCTCATCGGGCGGGAGTGCAGCAGGCGCAAGGGAAGCACTGGAGAGCGGGCAAGGTGCTCGCGCAGGACGAACGCGGCCGCTGTCAGCAGGCACAGGCCGGCACCGGTGACGATCAGGGGGTCCGCCCAGCCGCGTCGTCCGGCCTCGTTGAGGACGGCGATCAGCAGGGCCACTGTCGCGACGAGCGCGCACTGGGCCGGCCAGTCCACGGGGCGGTGCGTGCGCCGGGGCGAAACAGGCACGTGGCGCAGCGTCAGCAGCAGGCAGGCGCATCCGACGGGCAGGTTGATGAAGAACACCCAGCGCCACCCCACGGTGGTGACCAGGAGGCCGCCCAGGAGAGGGCCGGCGGAGGCGGCGACGCCGGCCATGGAACCCCACAGGCCGAAGGCCCGGGAGCGCTCGGCGGGTGAGGGATACGCCTGCTGGAGGAGGGCAAGCGAGCCGGGCACGATCAGAGCCGCGCCGAGTCCTTCCACCAGCCGGGCGACGACCAGAGCCACGGCGCTCCGAGCCAGTCCGCAGCCGGCCGAGGCAACGGTGAACACCACCACCCCGATGCAGAAGATCCGGCGGTTTCCCAGCCGGTCCCCCAGCGCGCCACCGGTGAGCAGCAGGCCGGCGAAGATCAGGGTGTAGCCGTCCGTGATCCACTGGATCCCGGTGAGCGAGGCCGACAATTCCCGGCCCACCACCGGAACAGCGACGTTGATCACGGTCACATCCAGGATGACCATGAAGTAGCCCGCGCAGACCGCGAGAAGGGGTGCCAGGGGCCGGCCCGACCCCGCAGGCCTGTCCGGTCGATCGGCCTGGGAACTACGGGCGCGCACCATGGCGACACGTTATTCCGGGGAGGAATGCCTCCCATGGCTTGAGCGGCCCAGCGGCGTGCCGTGCCCTCACCAGCGCCATGTCGTCAACGGTGCGAGCCGGACGCCGACGGCGCGTTCCTGTGCGAGGCACATGACAACGTCACAGTCCGTTTCGGCTGCCTTGCCGACACGACGGCATGGCACGTGATCAACAAGTCTTGTGCCATGGCAATCTGCAGGCCAGGAAAGCGACTTGGAGCCGGAGGTACACCGCCCGTGGCGGCGAACATCAATCCCACCGTCAGGAAACGCCGTCTGGGGGCCGAGCTGCGTCGGCTCCGCAAGGCCAGCGGGCTGACAAGCACAGAAGTGGCCGAACGGCTCCTGGTCTCCCAGCCCAAGATCAGCCGCCTGGAGAACGGCCACCGCGCCATCAGCCCCCGCGATGTGCGCGACCTGTGCGCGATCTACGGGGTGACGGACCAGCAGGTCATCGAGTCTCTGATGCGGATGGCCAAGGAATCCGGGCAGCAGGGTTGGTGGAACGCCTACGGCGACATCCCCTACAGCGTCTACATCGGCCTGGAGACGGACGCCGCCTCCATCCACACCTACGAGCCCATGGTGATCCCCGGCCTGCTACAAACCCCCGCCTACGCCCATGCGGTCATCGAAAAAACGATCCCCCTGGTCACCGCCCAACAGGCCGCCATGCGCCTCAAGGCGCGCCTGCGCCGTCAGCACCGGATCTACGACCCAGCCTGCCCGTTGCGCCTGTGGGTCGTCCTGGACGAATCGGTGCTGAGCCGCGTCGTCGGCAGTCCCGACATCATGCGCGAACAGCTGGAGCACCTGAACGCACTCGGCGCCGAGCCGCACATCACCGTGCAGGTCCTTCGCTATGCCGCGGGGGCACACCCGGGCCTCTCCGGACAGTTCTCCATCCTCAGGTTCGCCGACAGCCCCGAGGCAGGCGTGGTGTACCTGGAAGGGGCCACCAGCGACCTCTACCTGGAGAAACGATCCGACGTGCAGCACTACAGCATGATGTACGACCACCTCCAGGCCCAGGCCCTCAACCCCGACAGCACCCGCGACTTCATCACCGACGCCGCCAAGTCGCACATCGACGCGGCGAGCCGGCCCTGAGCGCCTTGACGCCGCCAAGTCGCACATCGACGCGGCGAGCCGGCCCTGAGCGCCTGTTCGGCCTTCTTGCCACGCCTTCGTGGGCCCCAGCGGTCCGGATCCGTGCCGTTCGATCGATGCCCGAGTGCCGGGCACTCCGGAGTCCAAGCCGTGTCGCGAAGACCGATGCCCGCCTCGAGGGCCCGAACCACCGTACTGAGCAGTGGCGTTGTCAGTGGTGGGTGACAGGATCGCCGTCATGACGGACACGATGGACGACTGGCGGTCCTTCCTGGTGCGCTGGAGCCAGGAGTGGTCCGCACCGGCGAGAACTCAGTGAGGCGACGGAGTTCGGGCGCCCGGCGTTGGAGCCTGGCCAGCCGTGTCCTCGGTGGCGGCGATCGTCCGGCGCAGCAGGCGACGGGCGGTCTCCAGCTCGGCGGCGCGCTGGTCGAGGATGTCCAACTGGTCGCGCAGGCTGGTGAGGACTCCGGGACAGGGGTGCAGCGTCGCCGCGTCGTGGGTGCAGGGCAGGACCTGGCGGATGACGCGGGTGGGCAGGCCGACGGCGAGCAGGGCGCGCACGCGGCGCACCGTCTCCACCGTCTGGTCGTCGTATTCGCGGTAGCCGTTGGCGCGGCGCTCGGCGTGGATCAGTTCCGTCCGCTCGTAGTAGCGCAGCAGCCGTTCGCTGACTCCGGTTTGGCGTGACAACTCCCCGATCAGCACCGATCCGTTCCTTTCGACTTGACCTTCCAACGATGTCAGGGAGCAACAGTGCCCTGACCGGCCGAATTCCGGACCGGTCAAGATGGAGGGAACGAATCAGTGATCATCGACGCGCACAGCCACGTCCACGAACCGGTCGAGGCGCACGTGGCGCTGCTGGACGAGGCCGGAGTCGACCGCGCCGTCCTGTTCGCCACCCGACCGCACCCGGAGCGGGCCGGCGACCTGGCCGCACTGCGCCGCGAGATGGCCGTCCTGGAGAAGGCGCTCGGAGGCCGGGCCGGCACGGTCGAGGCGTACCGGGGAGCATGGCGGGAACTGGACGCGGCGCTTGCCGCGCTGCCGGACCGGTTCATCGGCTTCCTGTCGGTGCCGCTGGGTCTGGGGTCGCAGGCGACAGCCGAGATCGTGGAGCAGGAGGTGGTCGAGCGCGGACTGCGCGGGATCGGGGAGCTGACACCGCCGCCGGGAGGGGCAGGGCTGATCGAACCGGTCCTCCAGGCGGCGGCCGACCAGGGGCGGCTGCCCGTGGTCGTGCACGGATCCGCGCCGACCACCGCGGAGGACCTGGCAACGCTGGCCGCGCTGGCCCGCCGGTACCACGACGTTCCGCTGGTGGTCAGCCAGTTGGGAGGGCAGCACTGGATGCAGGCCCTCGAACTGGTGCGGGACACTCCGAACATGTACCTGGAGCTGTCCACGGCCAACATCGTCTTCGCGGTCCGGCTGGCCATCAAGGAGATCCCGGACCGGACCCTGTTCGGCTCGGACGCACCGTACGGCGACCCGGTCCTCGCCCGGGCCCTGGTGGAACGGGTCACCAGCCCGGGCGAAGTACGCGATCGGGTCCTCGGCGGCACGATCGCCGAACTGGTCGGACTCGGCTGATACGGGACCGACCGACCCGCCAGGCGCTGCCCCGGACGGACTGAGCACTTCGGTTCGCGCGTCGTGCGTGGGCTGGACGGGGCATCGGTGGAGTCGGTCCGGTGAACCCGCAGGTTCAGCTCGCCAACTCATCCGCTCATCCGCCAACTGACGCTCAGTCACACCGGCGGCGTGCTCCCCACCGCCGTTCGGGGACCGACAGGTCGAAATCAATCCGCTCCATGTCGGTGAGGCGCACCTCCTCCGGGCTTCCGGCACGGCGGCCGCCGTGCCGGAAGCACCCCTCCTCGTCCACGGTGTCCGCGAGGGCCTCGGTCAGCTGCCGACGTAGACCGCGAGGTGCTCGCCGGTGAGGGTGGAGCGGTCGGCGACGAGGTCGGCGGGGGTGCCCTCGAAGACGATTTGGCCACCGTCGTGGCCGGCACCGGGGCCGAGGTCGATGATCCAGTCGGCGTGTGCCATGACCGCCGGGTGGTGCTCGACGACGATGACCGACTTGCCGGAGTCGACAAGACGGTCGAGCAGGCCGAGCAGCTGCTCGACGTCGGCGAGGTGCAGTCCGGTGGTCGGCTCGTCGAGGACGTAGACGCCACCCTTCTCGGCCATATGGGTAGCCAGCTTGAGCCGCTGCCGCTCGCCGCCGGACAGTGTGGTGAGCGGCTGGCCGAGGCTGACGTAGCCGAGCCCGACGTCGGCGAGTCGGCCGAGGATGCGGTGCGCGGCCGGCGTGCGTGCCTCGCCGGCGCCGAAGAATTCCTCGGCCTCGGTCACCGACATCGCGAGCACCTCGCTGATGTCGCGGCCGCCGAGGTGGTATTCGAGCACCGATGCCTGGAACCGCTTCCCTTCGCACTCCTCGCAGGTGCTGGCGACGCCCGCCATCATCGCCAGGTCGGTGTAGACGACGCCGGCGCCGTTGCAGGTGGGGCAGGCGCCCTCGGAGTTGGCGCTGAACAGCGCCGGCTTCACGCCGTTGGCCTGCGCGAACGCCTTGCGGATCGGGTCGAGCAGACCGGTGTACGTCGCCGGGTTGCTGCGTCGGGATCCCTTGATGGCTCCCTGGTCGACCGACACCACGCCCTCGCCCGCGGGGATCGACCCGTGCACCAGCGAGCTCTTGCCCGAACCGGCGACGCCGGTGACGACGGCGAGCACACCGAGCGGGATGTCGACGTCGACGTCGCGCAGGTTGTGCGCCGTCGCGCCGCGGATCTCCAGCGTGCCGGTGGGCTTCCGTACCGTCTCCTTGACGGCGGCCCGGTCGTCGAGGTGGCGGCCGGTGACGGTGCCGCCGGCCCGCAGCCCCTCGACCGTGCCCTCGAAGCAGACGGTGCCGCCCGCCGTACCGGCGCCGGGGCCGAGGTCGACGACGTGGTCGGCGATCGCGATCGTCTGCGGCTTGTGCTCCACGACGAGCACTGTGTTGCCCTTGTCGCGCAGCCGCAGCAGCAGGTCGTTCATCCGGCTGATGTCATGGGGGTGCAGGCCCGCGGTGGGCTCGTCGAAGACGTACGTGACGTCGGTGAGCGAGGATCCGAGATGGCGGATCATCTTCACCCGCTGCGCCTCGCCGCCCGACAGCGTGCCCGACGGCCGGTCGAGCGCGAGGTAGCCGAGGCCGATCTCCACGAACGAGTCGAGGGTCTGCTGCAGCGCGGTGAGCAGCGGCGCCACCGACGGCTGGTCGAGGCCGCGGACCCATTCGGCCAGGTCGCTGATCTGCATCGCGCACGCGTCAGCGATGCTGATCTTGCCGATCCGTGACGATCGGGCCCCCTCGCTGAGCCGGGTGCCGTCACACTCGGGGCAGGTGGTGAAGGTGACCGCCCGTTCCACGAAGGCCCGGATGTGCGGCTGCAGCGCCTCCTTGTCCTTGGACAGGAACGACTTCTGGATCTTGGGGATCAGTCCCTCGTAGGTGAGGTTCACGCCCTCGACCTTCACCTTGGTGGGCTCCCGGTAGAGGAAGTCCTGCATCTCCTTCTTGGTGAACTTGCGGATCGGCTTGTTCGGGTCCAGGAAGCCCGACTCGGCGTAGACCCGCACGGTCCAGAAGCTGTCCGACTTCCAGCCGGGAATGGTGAACGCGCCCTCGGCGAGCGACTTGGAGTCGTCGTAGAGCTGGGTGAGGTCGATGTCGGAGACCGTGCCCCTGCCTTCGCAGCGCGTGCACATGCCACCGGTGCGGGTGAAGGTCGCTTTCACCGCCTTCCTGGCACCGCGCTCGACGGTGATCGCACCGCTCGCCCGGACCGAGGGGACGTTGAAGGCGTACGCGCTGGGCGGACCGATGTGCGGTGTGCCGAGCCTGCTGAAGAGGATGCGCAGCATCGCGTTGGCGTCGGTGGCGGTGCCTACCGTGGAGCGGGGGTCGGCACCCATCCGCTGCTGGTCGACGATGATCGCGGTCGTCAGCCCGTCGAGGACGTCGACCTCGGGACGCGCGAGCGTCGGCATGAAGCCCTGCACGAAGGCGCTGTACGTCTCGTTGATCAGCCGCTGCGACTCCGCCGCGATCGTGTTGAACACCAGCGAGCTCTTGCCCGAGCCCGAGACGCCGGTGAACACCGTCAGCCGGCGCTTGGGGAGCTCGATGCTGACGTCCTTGAGGTTGTTCTCGCGCGCGCCGTGCACGCGGATCAGATCGTGGCTGTCGGCAGCGTGCGGCGCAGGCGACTGCGAGTCCGTCCTCGTGGCCATGCTCATCGTGTCTCCATCTGTTGGGCGGGGCTGCCTTCGCGGTCTCCGTCGGCGTCGCCTGCTCGATCTCATCAGCTTCGAAGAGTACGTCTGGTTCTGTTTCGTCGGGACGGTCGCGGCAACGCTCCGCTGTCCCTCTCCCCCGGCGCGGCGCGCCTGGCCGAGACGTCAGACCAACCACCGGCCGGCGCACATCCGCTCGCCGTCGAGCATCAAGCTCACCTCGCGCCAAGCCACGCCTCCCGGTCGAAGAACAGCGTCACCAGCTACTACGGCACCATCCGCCGAGGCACTGGCGACCCGGACATCTCTGTCGTGGGTGAGCGGATGCTCTGTGTCACTACGACGCTGAATGCGCGAGCGGGGGTCGGCGCTCATCGGCCGTGAGGCGGTGGGGGACGTTGCCACGGGGGTCGGTGACGATGGCCGCCAGGCGACTGCCACCGGCGTCGTGCGCGGGTACCTCCGCGGTGCGCCGTCTGTGCGGGTCATGGCCGCGATCTCCGGACGACTCAGCCGAACTCATGTCGGTGATACCGGGCGCTGCGATCGGCGGTTCCGAGACGATGGACGTGCCGAGCTGGTCGGCGGGGCCGATCGTGATCCAGCGCATCCCGCTGTGGATGGGCGTGCCGGGCTGGTCGGCAGGGCCGACCGTGATCCAGCGCATCCCGTCGTGCCCGACGTCGCTGCGGACCTCGAAGCCGAGGGTGTCGCGAGAGAAGGCCGGGGAGGCGTACGGGTCGTGCTGCGGGAGAAGGTCCAAGGAATGGCGACGTCCATGGCGGCCAGGCTAGTTGCGGCTCCCTGACCTGCGCTTCTCGAATCCTGATCGGCGTGGTCAGCTGTTTCGCCACGCACAACGCGATCCCCGGGGTCGCGCGCGCCGCCTGGCGCCGATAGCCGCTGGGCGCACGCCGACCAGCTCGGTGAAACGACTGCCGAAGGTGCCCGCGGCGTTCCTGCCGGTCGGCTGTCCGCCGCCAGAAGCGGCACTTTCACGGGGACGGAGCCCAGGCCGCACACGAGCCTCGGACACCGTCCAGCCAGGCACTACTGCAACCAGGGCGCCCCGCACGGCTGAGTGCGGGGCGCCGAGGCATGGGGTCAGGCCGGCGTGACGTTCTCCGCCTGCGGGCCCTTCGGGCCCTGGACGACGTCGAAGTTGACCGGCTGGTTCTCCTCCAGCGACCGGAAGCCGGCGGCGTTGATGGCCGAGTAGTGGACGAAGACGTCGGGGCCGCCGCCGTCCTGCTGGATGAAGCCGAAGCCCTTTTCGGCGTTGAACCACTTCACGATGCCGGTAGCCATAGTTTTCCCCTTGTCCAGGGTCGCGGGGCACTGGCTTGTCAGTACCCCTGGGTGAGGTGATCGCCCTGGCCCTCGGACACGCTGCACAGCACGACGCCCACGGCGCGAACCGCGGGCGTTGAGACTTCGGAACCACGACTACTACAGGGAAAGTTATCCGATCCGCAGTCAGCTCGCCACGCGCCGCACTCGCGGATTCATCCGAGGCTGACGTCATTGGCGTCTGTACGTGCCGCCCGCACCGGCTGCCGTGCCGGGGTGCGTGCACGGCGCAGCCGTGATCCTTTGCGGCCTTCATCATCAGCGCGCCCACCGCTCAGGCGGTGGATCGAGGCTCATACGTCGCGGGCGATGGCGATGAAGCGTTCGAGTTCGCCGGGGATGTCGGCGCCGGTGGGCTGGTAGACGATTTCGGTGATGCCGTCCCGGGCGTAGGCGCTGAGTGTCTCGCGGATGCGGTCGGGGGTTCCGGTGACGGTGGTGGAGGTGATCGCCTTCCAGCTGCCGGCGTTCCAGGCGGCGCTGTCCGCCGCACTGAGGCCGGTGAGGTGCTGGTCGTGAACGGCGAGGTGGCGTTCGGTGTGGTGGTGGGCGGTGATGGCGTCGAGCCAGGCTTGTCCACCGGGCAGAGTGGTGGGGTCGCCGCCGAATTCGTAGGCGGCGTGATAGGCCAGTGCGTTGCCGGGCCCGGCGGCCCCGCGGACGCGTGGGGAGTCGAGTGGTTCGCCCTCGCCCAGGCCAGTGCCGTGGATGCCCAGAGCGGCCCAGGTGAATTCGTGGGCGTGGGCGGTTTCACCGTTGACGGTGAAGAGGCCGTCGGCGATTTCACGGGTGATGGCGAGACCTTTGGGTCCGAGAGCGGACACCAGCACCGGAAGGTCGATGGGGCGCTGCGGTGCGTTCCCGTCGGGATGCATCATGCGCAGCGGGGCCCTGTCCCATTGCGCGGTGTCGCCGCGCAGCAGAGCCCGCACCGTACGGACGTACTTGCTGAGGTAGGACCAGGTGGCCGGGGCTGCGCCGAGGGCGCGCGTGCCGTTGAACCCGGTACCGAAGGCGAGGGCGACTCGGCCTGGTGCGAGGGCGGCGAGGGTGGCGGCGCCGGAGGCGTTGACCATCGGATGGCGCAGCGTCGGGACGAGGACCCCGGGGGCGAGGCCGATGCGGTGGGTGCGCTCGGCGGCCAGCGCGAGCATCGCCCAGACGTCGGGGCTTTGGGCGGGCGTGTCGTGGAGCCAGGCACGGTGGTAGCCCAACTGCTCAGCGACGGAGATGTGTTCGGGAGAATCCAGGGATGTGGCGAACTGACAGGACACGTCCATCGCTCAGACTCCTTGGGCAGGCGGAAATGCCCAGCTCCCAGGCGCATGCCTGGGACGGTGAGCTGGGCGGTTGATCAATCGGCACGGCGGCTCACCGGATGGTGAGCACCATTCGGAAGCGCGCGGGCTGGAGAACATCTATCGGTTCGCCTCGTCGGGCTGGTCCAGCGTCACGATCTCGAGCACCAGCGCCGCGGAGGGATGTTTCGCGGTCGCGGTACGCGGATGCGCCGTCGCAGTATCAGATTTGCGCTCTTCCGCCATCGACGAACAGCTCGATTCCCGTGCCGAAGCTGGAGTCGTCCGACGCCAGAAACAGCGCCGCCTTGGCAACTTCGTCGGGCTCCCCCATGCGGCCCATCGGAATGGTGGAGGCAATCTTCGCGATGGTGTCCCGGGGTTGCATCGCGGTAAGTGGCGTCTCGATGGGGCCGGGGCTGAGGACGTTGGACCGGATGGAGCGGTCCTTCAGCTCCACCGTCCATCCTCGAACGAAATTTCGGATGGCAGCCTTGCTCGCGCCGTAGACCGAGAACGCGGGGGTTCCCTTGACGCTGGCAACGGAGCCCGTGAGGACGATGGACGCGCCGTCATTCAAGAGAGGGAGGGCCTTCTGCACCGTGAAGAACACTCCCTTCACATTGATGTGGAAAATTTTGTCGAAATGCTCTTCCGTGGCATCACCCAGCGAAGCGAACTGGGCGCAGCACATCACCACGCGGCGATTCTGCGCCCAAGGAAATCGTCGAATTGCCGGCTGCCATGCCGGGCCGCGTCCATACGGCGCCGCTGGTCACCGGTCGGGCGGAAACTGGTCGCCGAACATCGGCAGGCCGCTGACGGACTCGGCGCGGGTCGCCTCGTCCTGCAACACGTCCCAGTGCTCGGCGAGTTTGCCGTTTTCCATACGCACCACGTCAGCCGCCACCGAGGCGGCGGGGCTGCCGGTGCCGGTGAAGCGGCCATAGAGCATGACGTGGTCACCTTCGGCGAGTACGAGCTGGTGCTCGTAGCGCAGAGTGCCGGGCAGGGAGCGGATCAGGTCGAACAGGCCCGCGCGCCCTGGTGCGATGTGCGCGCTGTGCTGGATGTACCGCTCGGACCAGAAGTCTTCGGCGGCGGCGTAGTCGCGCTGATTGAACAGCGTGTCGAACGCCGTCAGCACCAGCGCCTTGTTCTGTTCGGGCGTAGTCATGTCGACCTCCACTGAGTAACTGATGCGCCTCCATCGACCCCATCAAAATTTCGATCGATGTTGTCGCAATCCGGATCGGCTGACCCGCTACCGAGTGAGTATCGAAGTCAGCCGCAACTCCTCCCACGGCGCAATGCATGGCGCCTGCCCTATTGCTTCCCGGGGTGATCGAATTGAAGTCGTGAGAGGAGATGAATCGCCCGGTTTGGCAGACTCCAGCCTCAGACCTGCGCCATGCCGCCGTCGACGCTCAGGTCCATTCCGGCGCAGAAGCTGCTCTCGTCGGATGCGAGGAAGAGGGCGGCCGCGGCGACTTCCTCGGGGCGTCCCATGCGTCCGAGGGGGATGACCGAGGCGAAGGCCGCCCTGATCGCGTCGGCGCCTTCCTTGGACTCTGCTTGGCTGTCCATGATCGGGGTGTCGATCGGGCCGGGGCTGAGGGTGTTGACCCGGATGCCGCGGTCCTTGAGCTCCTTGGTCCACGTGCGGGCGTAGGAGCGCACGGCGGCTTTGGTGGCGCTGTAGGTGGTGTACTTCTCGATGCCGCTGTAGGCGGCGATCGATCCCACGAGGACGATCGATCCGCCATCGGTCATCTGAGGCAGCGCTCCTTGGGCCGTGAAGAGGGCGCCGCGGGCGTTGACGTCGAAGGTGAGATCGAAGCTCTCCTCGCTGATCTGGCCGAACTCCTGCGGGTCGACGAGACCGGAGTTGGCCACGACGACGTCGATCCTCCCCTTCTCCTTCGAGATGGTGTGGAAGAGACGGTCGAGGTCGGCGGAGACGGCGACGTCACCCTGGACGGCCGTGACATTCCTGCCGATCTCTTCTTTCGCCTTGTCCAGTTCGGGTTGGCGCCGCCCGGTGATGAACACGTAGGCACCTTCTTCCACGAACCTCTGCGCGATCGCGAATCCGATACCGCTGCTGCCGCCGGTGACGAGGGCGACCTTGCCGTCCAGCCTGTTCATGGCCGTGACCTTTCATAGTGTGGGGAGGCGGTGAGGCCGCCGTCGACGGCGACGGTCGCGCCGGTGACGTAACCGGCCTTCGGCGAGGCGAGGAATGCCACGACCTCGGCGATCTCGGCAGGCCCGGCCGCGCCCTTCATCGGGGTTGTCCCGACGGTCGCGTCGAACGGGTCGCGAGCCTCGAGCCGGGTGTGGACCGGGCCCGGAGCGACGGTGTTGAAGCGAACGCCACGGCCGCTGTACTCGGCAGTCCAGGCCTCAGTCAGGGATGCCAGCGCGGCCTTGGTCGCGCCGTAGGCGGCTGCGGTGGCCGGGCCGAGACCGTCGGCCACACTCCCGATGTTGATCACGCTGCCCGACCTCTTCGCGGCCAGCGCCGGGGTGAGCGCGGCCACGAGGAGGAACGCCGCGCGGACGTTGTTCGCGAACATCGCGTCGTACTCGGAGACCTTCGTCTCCTCGGTCGAAGTCCGGACGGCCTGCCCGGCGTTGTTCACCAGAACGTCGATCTCGCCGATCTCGGAGGCGAGCCGGTCGATGCCGGCCGGGTCCTCGAGGTCCGCCTCGACGAAGCGGGCGCGGCCGCCGACCGCGGTGATCACGTGGACAGACTCGGCGCCCCCGCGGGCGTCGCGGCCGGCCACGATGACGGACATTCCGTCGGCGGCCAGCCGCTCGGCGATCGTCCGAGCCATACCGGTCGTGGCCCCGGCGACCAGGGCGGTGAGGGGATGCAGGTCAAGGTTGTCTTCGCGCTCCACAGACATGGGATGCACCTTCCATCACGTCATCCAGACCGGTCTGTCTTGTCGCGTCTCCAGCTTAGACAGACCTGTCTGGATATGTCAACCGCGCGACCGACCAATTCGCGACCGACCAATTGAAGACAGACAGATCTGTCTGATATTATGCGGATATGGCCAAAGAGGTGCTCACACCACAGGAACGCAGCGCCGCAGCACGAGCGCGGCTGCTGGCGGCCGCCAACGAGCTGTTCTACGCCGAGGGCGTCCAGTCGGTCGGGATCGATCGGGTCATCGAGCACGCCGGCGTCGCCAAGGCAACGCTGTACAACGCGTTCGGAAGCAAGGACGGCCTGATCCGCGCCTACCTCCAGGCCCGGCACGCCGCAACGGCCGAGCGCATGGCGCGCGAGCTCGAAGCGCGTTACGACACCCCGAAAGAGCGCCTCGTCGGCGCGTTCGAGGTGCAGGGCCTGTCGTTCATCGAACCGGGGTTCCGTGGCTGCGCGTTCATCAGCGCGAGTGCCGACGCACCACCCGGCGGTGTCGTCGAACAGACGGCGCAGGACTACCGCGCCTGGCTGCATGAGCTGTTCTTCGACCTCGCCCAGCAGGCAGGCGCCAAAGATGCGAAGTCACTCGCCCAGCAACTGGTCCTGCTCTACGACGGCGCCGGGATCAGCGCCTGGATGGACCGCGACCCGAGCGCCGAGACAGCCGCCCGCAGCGTAGCCGCCGCCCTGGTCGAAGCCGCTGTCCCGGACTGACCGGCCTGCACCGGCCTTTCGGCCTGGTAGGCCCGCATGTTCTGGTGTCGCGGACTTGGCACTCGAGTGGCTTGTCGTGCCCGATGTCAGCGCCGGGCCCTGACCGAACCGCGCAATGTCACGGCTGGGCCTGACCGAGCCGCTCACTCTCGTCAGGGTCGGGCACGGACAGAAGATGCTCAGCGCCGCCTTCGAGCATCTGGGCTATCTCGGCCGAGCGCGGGAGCATCGACTTCTCGTAGCTGTGTACCGCGTCGGCGACGGTGGATGAGTGGACGAGGGCGAGCGCGAGTTCACTGGCGTCGAGCATGGCGAGATTGACGCCGACGCCGAGCGGTGGCATGAGGTGGGCGGCATCTCCCAGGAGTGTCACGCTGGGCGAGTGCTCCCATGTGTGCGGCACCGGCAGGGCGAAGAGCGGACGATCGACGTAGGGGCCGTCGTTGTCGGTGATCATCCGGAGTGTCTGCGGTGACCAGGCCGCGTACTCGCTCAGCAGATGCGCGCGGATGCCTTCGGTGTCCTCGGGGCGAAGCCCGTTCGCCGTGATCCAGTCCACCGGGACGCGCCGCATGATGTAGACGCGCGTGTGGTCGCCGCTGTTGCGCTGCGCGAAGAGGCCGCGCTCGCCGTCGGCGACGTGGGCGCTGCCCTTCCCGACCAGCTCGGAAAGCTCGGGGTGCGCGGTCTCCATGTCGTCGAACCATGCCTCGAGGAAGCTGACCCCGGTGTAGCGCGGTGTCGCGGGCGATACGGCAGCGCGGACGCGGGAGGAGGCGCCGTCCGCACCGATCACGAGATCCGCTTCGACGGCCGTCCCGTCGGTGAACGTCAGTGTTCGCGGCCCGTCGGCCGGTCCGCTCACTGATTCGAGAGTGCGTCCCCACTGAACCGTCCCGGCAGCCAGTGAGCGCAGCAGGAGATCGCGAAGCTGCCCGCGGTCGATCTCGGGGCTGACCGTTTCGCCCTCGTCCGGCAGATGGTGGGCGAGGACCCGCCCTGCGGGGTCCATACGGCGCATTTCCTGGCTCTCGAGCCTGGCGAGCGCGAAGAACTCCTCCAGGAGGCCCGCTTCACGGAGTGCGAGCTGGCCGTCTTCCTTGTGGAGGTCCAGTGAGCCGCCCTGGTTGCGGGAGTTCACATCTGGATCGCGGTCGTACACCGTCACCGGAATGCCGTGCTGCTGCAGGATGCGTGCGCACGTGAGGCCTCCCGGGCCGGCCCCGATGATGCTGATCCGCGCGTTTGCGGGCGTCGGAGAGTCCACGGTGGATTCCTTTCGTCGGTGGGGTCCCCGGTGACGCCACGGCGCGGCGACGACCGGTGCCGCGCCCTCACCGGGATGCGGCAACCCCTGCGGAGACCACCAAAGCAGAAACGAGTACATAACTGCAACCGTTACAGTTTCTGCCTCATTCCAGTTGTGGGGTAGGGTGACGCCATGCCCGACTCTCCGACCGTTGGCCGTCGCGAGCGCAAGAAGGCCGCGACGAGGCAGGCCATCGCCGACGCAGCCCTGGAGCTCTTCCTGGAGCACGGTTTCGAACAAGCGAGCGTCCGCGACATCGCCGACAGAGCCGACGTATCGACGACGACGCTCTTCGCGCACTTCCCGAGCAAGGAGGCACTGGTCTTCGACCGCGAGGAGGAAGTCGAGGCAGCGCTGACCGCCGCGGTCCGCGAACGGCCCGCGGGCCAAGGCGTGGTCGAGGCACTGCGCGCCCACGCGCTGACGTCCTGGGTGCCGATCGCGTCGGATCCACGTCTGCATCAGCTCACCGCGCTGGTGGACCAGACGCCGGCGCTCCGCGAGTACGCGGAGCGGATGTGGATGCGGCACGCGGGCACCCTCAGCGCCGTCATCGCGGAGGAACTCGGCCGAGATGCGGATGATCTCGCATGCTCAGCGCTCGCACGGTTCGTCCTGGAAATCCCGACCTTGGCCAAGGGCCGACCCGATCCACGCGCGACGGTGGAGACGGTGTTCGACCTACTGATCCACGGTTGGCAGTCACAGCACGATGCCGGGGATGCGGTCACAGGCTCTTAGCAAGAGCTGACACACCGAGATGGATCGACTCTGACGGTCGTGTCTTGAGCCGGTAGTCGGGCGTTCGGTCCGGTACGGGGGCAACGCCTTGGATCGCGCGCCGGGCCCTCGTCGCGCGCACCGACGACGGTTTCCCGGACACCGCCGGCTCACGCCTACGGGCCGGCGAACCGGCACGCCGGCCGGCGAACCGGCACGCCATCACAGGTTCAGATATCCATCGGTGGTAGCCCAGGCAACACCTTCTCGATGGTGATGGGGAAGTCGCGCACGCGTATCCCGGTGGCGTTGAACACCGCGTTCGCGACCGCAGCACCGGACCCGCAGATGCCCACCTCACCGATGCCCTTCGCGCCGAGGACGTTGGCCTTGTCGTCGTACCCCTCGAGGACGACGGCGTCGACGTCGGGGATGTCGGCGTGGACCGGAACCAGGTATTGCGCGAGATCCCGGTTGACGAAGGCTCCGGATCGCGGGTCGACGACGGCCTCTTCCTCGAGGGCCGCGCCGGCACCCCAGATCATGCCGCCGATCAGCTGCGAGCGGGCCGTCTTCGGATTGAGTACGCGGCCCACCGAGAACACCCCGAGCATCCGGCGCAGACGGATCTCGGCGGTGTCCGCGTCGACCCCCACTTCAGCGAAATGGGCGCCGTAGGTGTTGATCGAATAGGCCGCGTAGTTCGGCTCATCGCCCATGAAGCGGGTCTCGCCCGCTGCCTCCACACCTTCGGGAAGGTTGCGAGCGACGATCTCGCTCAGCGTCTCGGACGCGCCATTGATACGCACGTTGCCATCGGAGAAGACGGCGTCCGCCGGGTCCAGACCGTGCAGCGGGGAGCGCGTGTCGCCGCGCGCCGCGAGCAGCAGCTTCTCCCGCAGGGCCGCGCACGCCCGATGCACCGCGGTGCACGAGTTGGCGGCGCCCCACGAGCCACCGGACCCCCAGCTGGTGGGAAATTCGGAACGCCCGAGCTCGATCCGCACCCTATCGGGCGGCAGTCCGAGCCCGGCCGCCGCGACCTGGGTCAGGATGGTGTACGTACCCGTGCCGATGTCGGTCATGTCCGTCTGGACGACGGCGGTGCCGTCCGCCTCCAACCGCACCCGCACCGCGGTCGGGCCTTGGAAATGCCCGCGGATGGCGGCGGACATGCCGTAGCCGACCAGCCACCGTCCCTCGCGTGCACTCGCCGGAGTGGCGGGACGGTGCTCCCAACCGAAGCGGAGAGCGCCTTCACGCAGGCAGTCGACCAGGTGCCGGTCGCTGTACGGCACATCTCGCTCGGGATCCACGGTGGGCTCGTTGCGGATCCGCAACTCCACCGGGTCCATCCCCAGAGCATCGGCCAGCTCGTCCATCGCCGACTCGACCGCCAGCAGGCCCGGCGCCTCGCCCGGTGCGCGGACGTCCGCCCCTCGCGGTAGGTCCAGGGGCGTGAGCCGGTGGCTGGTCAAGCGGTGGGGTGCGGCATAGAGGCTGCGCGTCGTGGCGGCGGTCTGCTCGGCGAACTCCATGTCGGGGTTGGTGTGCATGGTGACGTCGTGGGCGATCGCAGCCAGCCGCCCGTCGCGCGCCGCGCCCAGCCGGACCCGCTGGCTCGATGTGGGGCGCATGCCGACGAGGTGGAAGATCTGCTGCCGGGTCAGTGCGACCTTGATCGGTTGGCGCAATGTGCGAGCGGCGAGCGCTGCCAGGATCGTTTCGCAATGGATGCCCAGCTTGGAGCCGAATCCCCCGCCGACGAAGGGCACGACGATGTGGATTCGCGCGGGGTCGATCCGGAGCGTGTTGGCGATCGAGGCCCGCGCCGCATCGACGATCTGGCAGCTGACGTGGACCACCAGGTCCTCGCCACGCGGCTCCACCAGACACGCGTTCGGTTCCATCGGCATGGAGAACTCGTACGGCGTGGTGTAGTGCTGGTCGACTCTGACCGCCGCGCCGGCGAACCCCGCGTCGAAATCGCCCACCGCGGTGTCGGTGGCCAAGCCGGCGTTGACCTCTTTCGGGATGTACGCCTCAGCTTCGTGCGCGGCGAAGTCGAAACGTCCCCGCTCGTCGGTGTATTCGACGTCGACGAGATCGGCCGCCGCTCGGGCCTGCTCGAAGCTCGCCGCGACGACGAGCGCGACCGGCTCGCCGTAGTGGTGAACGTCGGGGCTGGTCAGCACCGGCTGGGCACGCCAGTATTCGAACGGAATGGACTCGTCGCGGGGGCCTTGCACCGGGGCATTGAGATGGGTCATCACCAGGTGCACGCCGGGTGCGCGTTCGGCGCTCTCGGTGTCGATCCGGGTGATGCGGCCTTTGCCGATCGTCGCGCCGACGATGGAACCGTAGAGCGGTTGATCGGCCCCCCAATGTTCGTAGGCGTAGGTGGCGCGGCCGGTGACCTTCAACGGGCCGTCGACGCGGTTCAAGGACTGCCCGATCATCTCGCCTCCTCAGCTTGCCTGGGCCGCTTCTGCCAGCGTGCGGCACAGCGTGCGCCTGGCCAGCTCGATCTTGAAGTCGTTGTGCCCGTGCCCCACGGCGTCATGCAACGCCGCATCGGCGGCGACGCGGTACGTGGCCATCGTGGCGGGACGGCCGGTGAGCGCGGCCTCCGCCTCGACGGACCGCCACGGCTTGTGCGCCACACCGCCGAACGCCACCCGCGCCTCACTGATCGTCTCCTGGTCGGTCGAGACGACAGCCGCCACGGAGACCAGCGCGAACTCGTAGGACGCCCGGTCGCGCACCTTGCGGTAGAGCTGTCGGCCTGGCGGGGGCGGGGGCAGGATCACGCCCGTGATCATCTCGCCGGGCCGCAGCACGGTCTCGATGTGCGGCGTCTCGCCAGGCAGCCGGTAGAAGTCCGTGATGTCGACGCGGCGTACTGACTGATCGGCGTCGAGCAGGTCGATCCGCGCATCCAGCGCGGTCATCGCGACGGCCATGTCCGAGGGGTGGGTGGCGATACAGGAGTCGTTGGCGCCGAGGATGGCGTGTATCCGGTTGAACCCGCCGATCGCCGAGCATCCGGAGCCGGGATTCCGCTTGTTGCACCCCGCGGCCGTGTCGTAGAAGTAGGGGCAGCGAGTGCGCTGCAACAGGTTTCCACCGGTGGATGCCTTGTTACGCAACTGGCCCGAGGCGCCGGACACCAGAGCCTGAGACAGCAACGGATAGCGGGTGCGCACTCGGGCATCGGCGGCCACGTCGGAGTTCGCGGCCTGGGCACCGATGCGCAATCCGCCGTCGGGCAGCTCCTCGATGTCCCGCAACGGAAGCCGGCTGATGTCGACCAGATGACTGGGATGCTCGATGTCGAGCTTCATCAGGTCGAGCAGATTGGTGCCGCCGCTGATGAACTTCGCGCCGGGTCGGGACACCGCGGCCACGGCGGCCCGTACGTCCGTCGCGCGCTCGTAGGTGAAAGGCCTCATCCCGCGTCTCCTCCCGCGTCTCCTTCCGCCACGCTCCGGACAGCCGCGATGATGTTCGGATAGGCGGCGCACCGGCAGATGTTGCCGCTCATCCGCTCGCGGATCTCCTCATCGGTCAACGCGATCCGCGGCGAGGCCACGTCAGCCGTGGCGTGGCTGGGCCAACCTGCCTCCGCCTCGGCAAGCATGCCGACAGCCGAACAGATCTGGCCGGGAGTGCAGTAGCCGCATTGAAAGCCGTCACACTCGACGAAGGCGAGTTGCAGGGGGTTCAGGTCATCGGGCTCGCCCAGGCCTTCGATCGTCACCACCTCGTCGTCCTCGTGCATCACGGCGAGTGTCAGACAGGAGTTGACGCGCCGGCCGTTGATCAGCACCGTGCAGGCGCCGCACTGCCCGTGATCACACCCCTTCTTGGTCCCGCTCAGGCGCAGATGTTCGCGCAGCGCGTCGAGCAGCGAGGTCCGCGGATCCACCTCGAGCTGCCGCACCTGATCGTTGACGCTCAACCTGATCGCCGAGAGCTGGGTCATCTCGACCTGGGTCCGCCCCGGGGCGGACGAATCTGAATCGCTCATCACAGCCCGCCTTCCTCGCCGGGTGCGGGTACCACCCTGGATATGCGTCGAACCGCCGGGCACGCTCCCCCGCCCTCAGGGTCTCGCAAAGACATGACCATCGCACCGCGAGGGTTCCTTCGGGGCCCGAGCCGGCAGGCCGAGCACTACCGGTCCGTCGGGCGCTGCGCGGCTGCCGCAGTCGACCGGCCAGGCGGTCACCCGCCGGCCGGGAGCGCGGCACACGGTGGGGAGACCCTGCTGAGACTCGCCGCGGGCGACGAGAGGGCCGCCACCTGGAAAGTGCAGGTGGCGGCCCTCCGCCGTACTCCGTGGTAGCGCCTTCAGCGCACCACGATCACTATGAAGCCACCGTTGCCGAAGCCACCGTTGAAGCCGCTGCGGTAGAAGTCTCCTCGGTCACCCCGGCCGTAGCCGTAGTTGCAGTCGTTCCACCAGCCACCGTAACCACAATTGCGGTTGACGTTGAGGCTGAGGTTGGAATTCTGGGCCGGGACGGCTGCCGAGGCCGTACCTGCCGCGCCGATCGCGGCACCGCCGGCCAGGAGAACGCCGACGGCTGACACCGCGACGAGACGCCTCGCGCGTTGTGCATTCATGGACATACCTTCCTTCCACCCCCACGTGCGGTTTCCTGGGCACGAGACGGATGGCCGCAGCCGCAGGGCGAAAAATCCGGCGCGGTCGTAGGTGCTGCCGCCTGAGTACAAGAAGCGGGGTTGTCGGTTCCCTGGTGAACAGGGATTACGCCAAGGTGGGCACACCCCGCATCGCGGCTCTCACCTGTAAATGCTAGCCGCCCATCGACCGCACAGCATCCTGGACGAAATGAGGCACGGGGTCGCCTCGACCGACACGGTTCGGGTCCCTCAAAGACTGTCTGCTCCCCTTTTCCGTGCCCGCACGCTCTTTCCGTGCCCGCACGCTCACCAACTTCAGTCCCCGCACGTTCACCAAGTTGATCACGCACCTCGTCCAGTCCAGCGCGCCACGAGATCCCCGACCCCCGCATACCTATTTGATCATTCAATAGATCGCCGACAACGGGGCCGCCGGCCGGGCCGCTCCTCGGGTCGCAGGGCCCGGGCACCCAGAAGAGAATCGAGAAGCCTCGAAGATCAAGGCGAAAAGGTGGATGTCACCGTCGGCCGCCTGGAGACGACTCTGAAGCAGAAATCGACTTCCTCTTCCGCATAAATGCGAACGGTCCGTAATCCCGGCCAAACGCCTTTACGCCGTAGCCCCGCCCGGTCGTCCGACCCTCACCGAACCCGCAAATAGCACACGATCATGACCACCACCCCCGATGTCAGCAGCCTGGAAGGCAAGGCTGTCTTCGCAGGTGGCGCCTCACGCAACCTGGGCGCGCTCATCAGCCGCACTCTCGCCGACGCGGGCGCCCGTGTCGCCGTGCACTACAACAGCGAGTCGTCGGCCGCGAAGGCCCCGTCCGTCGTCGACGACATCACGGGCACCGGTGGCGAGGCGTTCTCGCTGCAGGCCGACCTGACACAGCCCGACCAGGTCGAGCGCACCTTCGACGAGGTCGTGAACCGCTTCGGCTCGCTCCACGCGAGCGTCAACACCGCCGGCATGGAGGCACCCGGCCAGGACGGGGCGCATGCGGGTGGAGCAGTACTCCCCACCGCGCGCAACCTAACCAGGCAAACGGCCGAAGACCGGGCGGGCCCACGCAGGCGGCTCGGGGGGCGGCCCCGGGCTCCGCACGCCTGTGCCGCCCAGGGAATCCAGGGGACTCGCCTCCCTGACGGCGCCGCGCGCGGCTGCACGCAAAGCCGCCACGAACTCCAGGCACGAGCTGTAACGGTCCTCGGGAACCTTCGCCAGCGCCTTCGCCAGAACAGCGTCCAACCCGGGCTCGATCCCGGGCCTTTTCTCACTCAGCGCAGGTGGCTGATCGTACTGGTGGGCCCACAGCAGCGCTATGTCCTCCTCCCGCTGGAAAGGCGGCCCACCCGCGAGCGTCTCGTAAACGACGCAAGCAAGGCTGTAGAGATCGCATCTGCCATCCACCGGTCGGCCCGAAATCTGCTCCGGAGCCACATAGTCCAGCGTGCCGACGAACTCCCCCACCGTAGTGAACCCGGTCAATGACAATGACTTCTTCGTGAGCCCGAAATCCGTGAGATAGACGTGCTCAGGGTGATCACTGTCAGTGCCCTGCGCCACCAGAATGTTGCCGGGCTTGACATCCCGGTGCACCAAATCATGCCCATGGGCCGCGTCAAGCGCCGAAGCAACCTGGGCAGCGATACGCAGCGCGGTCCCCACCGTCAACGGACCGTCCCGGTCCAGCAAAGCGCGTAGATCCAGTCCCGACACATAACGCATCGCGATATACAGGACACCGTCCGTCTCGCCTGCCTCAAAAATCGGCACGATATGAGGATGATCGATCGCAGCCGCCACACGCGACTCATACGTGAAACGCCGGCGGAACGTGTCATTGCGTGCCATCTCCGGGGCCAGCAGCTTCAGCGCCACCATCCGGTCCAGCCGCAGATCTCTCGCACAGTACACAACGGCCATTCCCCCACGTCCGATCTCCCGCTCCACCCGGTAGCCCGCGATCTGCGCACCGATCAGGCCCGAAGCCCGACCCGAGTACAGCCCCGTCCCACTCGACTCGGAACCCATCACACGCCACCCCCACCCCACCGCGCGATGCCCGCGAACGACCCGCCCACCACCAGCCGGGCCGCCGAGGCAACCGGCGCCTGCACGGCACCCGCATCCCCGCGATGCCGGTCCCGGCCCGCCACCCCACTCCCGGAACCGGCCTCCGAGACACGTCCGGGCGCAGCCAAGGCGACAAACCGCTCATACATACCTAAATAATATGCAGTCGTCCGCGCCACCGCCGTACCGGGCCCTGCCTGCTGCAGACCGCCGTGGAGCACCAGTGGACGCTGCGCGAGAGTGCCCCGTTCATGGCCCCCAGCGCGGCCGAGGTGAACGCGCGCATCGCCCAGGCCACCACGGTGGCCGAGACACGGCGCGCTCATCAGTCCCAGAGCTGGTACGCAACTTCCCGCTGCTGAATCTGCGCTGGCCTGCTGTCGGTGTAGACCAGCCGCAGCCGGGTGAAACGCTGCATCCCGGGATGCTTCCGCCAGGCCTCCGGGCGGTCGAGCCTCACGGTGACGGGGAAGGAGCGGAACTTGCCCGTGGCGCAGTCGGGCTGACAGTCATTCACCGCATCGATTCCGCTGCCGGTTGCGGACGCCGCTCCCCAACTCGACCAGTGCAGCGCGGTAAGGCGGTTGTTGCCATCCCCACAGGCAAGCAAGAAGTCCCCCGGCCGTACCTGCGCACCGGAGAAACAGTCGACAGCCACGACCTGAGCCGGTGAGGGCAACCCCGGTGAAGCGGATGCCGATACCCCCGCCACCGCGAGCGCCGCGGCGGTACACCCCATGACCACCGTCTTGACCCTGTGACTGCGCATACCGGCTCCCAGCTGTCTCTTGACGAGCCCACGCCCTAAGGTCCGCCCCTCACGGACACGCACCGATGGTGACAGCGCCCACCTCGGCACTCGCTCCACAATCGACGCTACGACCACCCCCACGGATCCACCACCCGAGCAGGCGTGAACCATCAGGCCGCCGCGCAGACACGACGGCGACGAGTGCGACCGAGTCCCGGGACTGCCGAAGGCCCCATTCCGACCCGAGCGGATGTGAGGCGGACCCACTTCACCCGACGGATCCCCGGCCTCGTAAGTCAACAGGCTTCCGACCACGACCACCGGGCAGCCCGCGTGCCTTTCCGCGACCACACTCAGCGGCGAGCTGCGAGAACTACCGCTGTTCGTCTCCCCATCAGAGATCATGCGCGGCTGCCGCCTCACCGGCGGCGGCGTCCGCCGTGCCGTGGCTGGCATCGCCCGCTCACGCCGCACACGCCGCACGCGCCGGGTCGCTGTGCCAGGTTGTGGTGCCGATGACGCCGGACCTGGCGAAGGCCCGCCCGGCGAGTGGAAGTCGGGTCCACACGCCGGCCGGGCCGGGTTGTCCGCGCCGCGCCGCTCAGTCTGCCGCGCGGTCCACGCCGACCGGGGCGCGCGCTGCCGGGAGACGATCGGACCGGTCGGCGGCACGAGCGGCGAGCAGCGCCGTCAGCGCCGCGAGGGTGGCGATCACCGCGGCCAGACCGGCCGTCATGGGCGGTGCGGCCCCGATCTCCAACGCCCGGGACAGGCCCGGGGAGTGGAGCCGGCCGTCCAGGAACTGCAGGGTGGCCAGCGTCGCGGGCGCCAGTACGGCCGCGCCGAGCAGCGCCACCGTGCCGCGCAGGAAGACCGCCGCCGCGAGCACGGCGCACAGTGCGAACGCCCCAACGGCCAAGCTGTACACGCCGAGCGACGCGCCGTTCCGGTGCTGCGGCCCGTATGCGACGCCACACCCGAGGAGCGCCGCAGCCGTGAGCCACCGCGACCAGCTCGGGAGCGTCGCGTTCCGCTCCGGGCTGAGTTCACGCCGAGCCCGGACCGGCGGCGCGGCACGCTCGTCGGGCGTGCTGTCGGTCCGACGGTCCGAACCCTCCGGCGTCGGGCCGGAATCCTCCAGTGGCGAGGATGCGGCGGAGCCGGGAGCCCGGACGGAGGGTTCCTCTCCTGGACCGTCTCCCCCCGCGCTCTCCTCGGTCAACCGGCCCATGAGCTGGACGAGTTCCTCGACGGGGCGCCGCGCGGCGGCTGTCCGGACGGCCTCCTGCGCGCAGTGCGACTCCACCGAGGACCGGTGCAACAGGACCATGAGCCGGGTGACGTCCTCGACCGGCCGCGACTCCGCCGCGGCACGGATCGCCTCGTCCGCGCTGTCAGGACTGCGAGGAGGCGCCGCCAGCAGGGCGACCAGCCGGCCGACATCCTCGACGGAGCGGTCCATGCCGGCTGCTCTGAGCGCGTCGACGGTGGTGCGGGCGTTGGCGGGAGACTGTTCCAGCAGCGTGATGAGTTGGATGACCTCTTCCAGTGGGCGGTCGACGACGGCTGCGTGCACCAGAGCATCGAGCGGGTCGTCGTGCCTTGGTTCGGACGGGGTCTCCTGGGCGCCCGGCGATATGTCGGCGTCCGGGCCGGGAGAAGAACGAGAGGTGCTCATCTTTGCTCCATAGACTGGATGCGGCCACGTGGGCGGCCCACGTTGCGGCCGCTCCCCGGTCCCCGATCCCGTTCGCGGCCCGATGCCCATTAGTAGAGCCTGGCGAGGCACCCCGCCACTCGGACGGGCCATCGGTGTGAGGCCGCAGTCGCCCGCTCAGGACCGGCCTGCCGGGGCCTTCGACATCCACGCTCACCTGCGACGGCAGCCACCGAGCAGTCTCCCGAACCGTGTCAAGGGCGGCAACGCGCACCGCATGTGCGGGAGGTCGGAAGGGGCCCGAGGCGCACCGGCGTCCTACCAGGGCCTGCCTACGGTGAGCCGCCCGGGCCGGGGAAGCCACGGCCCAGCAGGCGACAGCGTGCGCATCACGCATCGGCTCAAGGCTCGGCCGGGCAGAGCGGCAGTCACGACGTCGGCGACGTGTGTTTGAGTTCGATCTCGACGAAGGCCAGCCAGGTGCCGCCGGTGTTCACCACGTCGTGCTCGCCGCCGGCCGGGCGGGCGTACGACTGGCCGGCCCTCAGGTCCGACTCCGTCACCGATCCGTCGGGAGCGACCGCGCTGATGTGGCCATCGGTCACGGGTACGACCACGTAGTCGTGTCCGTGCACATGCTGGCCGGTGCGTGTACCGGGCTCGAAGTCCCAGCGGGTGACGCGGACCTGTGCGTCTTCGTGCTGCACGCTCGCGTGCGCGGTCGTCGTCATCGAACGCTCTCCCTGCCCTGTTCAGTCGCCGGGCCTGGCCCGGAACCCGAATGCTTGATCAACTCTGCATGCCAGTTGACCATACGCACCTTCGCGTCGACCGAGGCGAGCCGACCCGCTCCACACGGCACCACCCAGGGGCAGCAGCCTGCTGCGATTGCCCGGGCACCCGTACGCCCCTCACGCCGCCCGATTCGTACAGCGGACGCACCGCATCCCGCTGCTTCAGCAACTCCCGTTGTGCCGAGAAGTTTCAGCAGCAGTGGGTCTTGGTCGTGCCGGTGACGGCTTCGAGCCGGCAGAAGCAGGACGCCTCGATCGGTACGTCGGCCAGGGCGAGCGCGATCTTCAGTTGCTGGCCCACGATCTGTGCCTCCCCCACCTTGCCCAGCCGGACCAGACACTCGTGGAGCCCGTGCAGGGCCCAGACGTTGCCAGGGTGTTGTACGGCGCGGGGCAAGGTGTCGTCGAGCCCCAGGTCGGCCCGGTAGACGGCTTCGGCCTCCGTGACGCGCCCCTGTTCGAGAAGCAGGGCTCCGTATGCGTGTCGGGTGGGCTGCATCCATCCCCACGGTTCGTCGTAGGGAAGGTCGTCGTCCAGGGCGATCGACCGCTCCAGCGCGGCGAAGGCGGCGTCGTAGCGGCCCTTGCGGTAGTCCAGTTCTCCGTCGAGCATCGCGGACGCGATCGCGAGGATGTCGGCGCAGGTGTTGTTGAACAGCATCCGTGTCTCCGGGACCCGGGAGACCGCCTCCCGGAACCGTTCGCGCTCGGCCTCTGCCTCGGAGATCCGGCCGGTGGCCGAGAAGGCGACACCGCGGGCGTAGTGGAGCATCGCGGTCGTCACGCAGTACAGCCGCGGGTCGGCCGGCATCGGCAGGTGCAGGATGTCGGACCAAAGGCCGAAGCGGATGAGCACATGGACCCGCATGGCGAGGAAGCCCTCCAGCCAGTCCGCCATGGGCGGACTCTGCACCCGCAACAGCGCTTCGGGGATGGAGGCTTCGAGTTGTGCGGCGGTCTCCAGCGCGGTCTTCGACTGGCCGAGGAACATCGCGCCGTAGATCTTGAAGTGGTAGTTGTGCGACCGGTAGAGGGTGTAGAAGTTCATGGCGCCCGCTCGCGCGTGGAACTTCTCGTCGGCGGCGATCGCCTTGCTGTTGTCGGACACGACGCGCCGGTAGTCGCCGCAGAGCACATCCAGATGCGTGGGCATGTGCTGGAGATGGCCCGCGTCGGGCACCAGATCGCGCAGCCGGTCCGCGACCGGCAGCGCGGTCTCGGGCGTGGGCGACATCTCCATCAGGTGGATGTACATGTGCAGGAGCCCGGGATGGTCCGCCCCCGGCTCGCCGGCGATCGCCCGCTCCAGGACCGTCCTGGCCTCCAGCGTGCGTGCGCCCTCAGCAGGTTCGCCGGTCCTCAGGTCCCACAGTTGCCATGGGGTGAGGTTCATCAGCGCGTCGGCGTAGAGCGTGGCGACATCGGCATCGTCGGGGGCGAGTTCGTACACGGCGCGCATGCTCTCGGCGTACGGCTCGTTCCACACCGAGCAGTCCTCGACGGCTTCCGCCTGGGGGTAGCGGGTCCGCAGCGCACGGATCAGAGCCTGTTCGACGGGAGTGGCTCCGGCCGCCTTTTCCTGGGCGCGCTCCACGGCGGCGTGCGTGCGGTCGACGGTTCGGGCCAGGTCCTCGCCGTCGAAGAACTCCCAGGGCTTGTTGTAGTTCGGGCCGAGAGCGTAGGCGATGCCCCAGTAGGCCATGGCGCAATCGGGATCCGCCGCGGCGGCCGCCTCGAAACAGGAGACGGCTTCCTCGTGGTGGAAGGCGTAGGACCAGATCAGCCCACGGTCGAACCATGTCTGGGCCGACGGGGAGGATGTCGTCACGGGGCGGCGGTGAGTGCCGAGGTCGTAGTAGTCCATCCGTCGCTCCTGAAGGTACGGCCGATCCCCTGAAGGTACGACGGAGCGGGTGCCGCGAGCGAGCCGGTCGTCGCGGCCGGACGAGCAGCCGGCCGGACACTCCCACAGTGCGTGCCGCGTCCCGCGTCCGGCACGCGCCGTCCCGTGGCCGGGGTCCGAACCGGGCTCCGTGGGTATCTGCCGTCGAGGCCGGCACCGATCTCGGTCGTACGAGAAGAACGGCGCGCCCCTCGGGACCGTGCGCCCGTCCGGACCGTGCGACGGTCCGGACGGGCGCGCGGGGCATCCCCAGGTCAGGGCGTGATCCGCCACTGCTGGATGTAGCCCACGTCGATCGAGGCGAGGTCCCTGACGCGCAGTTTCCAGGTTCCGTCGACGGGCTGTGCGGAGGCGTCCACGACGAAGGTCTGGTCGACGTTGTCCGCCGATCCCCCACTGCGGTTCAGCAGGGAGTAGACGGTGCCGTCGGGACCGACCAGGTCGACCGTCAGGTCACCTCGGTAGGTGTGGACGATGTTGACGTAGACCTCCGTACCGGCCGAGGCGTTGCCCGTCCGCCCCGTGATGGTGATGGGCGATTCGACCGCGGCCCCGGCGTCGGGGATGTCGACGCGGGTGCTGTTGGCGTAGACGTACGCCACCCGCCACTGGAAGGTGACCGATTCGGCCGCCCCCGTACTGTCGGTCACCTTGACGGTCGCGTCGCTGCTGCCCGTCGTGGTCGGGACGCCGGTTATCAGCCCGGTGTCGCTGATGGTCAGGCCCTCCGGCAGGCCGGTCGCCTCGTAGGTCAGGGGCGCGTCGGCGTTGGTGGTGTAGGCGTCGACCTGGAGGGAGACGTCCTGGCCGACTCCGGAGGTCTGGTCGGCGATCGGGGCGACGTTGACGCCCAGTGCGATGCGGTTGCCGACGTTGATGCCCGCCCAGGCGTCCGCGACGGCCAGGTAGGTACCGCTGTAGGCCCCGAAGAGATCGGCCGCGGCCTGGAGGGTGGCGGCCCTGGCGCCCGCGTAGTTGGTCGTCGACGTCATGTACGTCGTCAGCGCCCGGTACCAGACGCGGGCGGCGTTCTCGATGCCGATGCCGGTCACGGGCCGGCCGTCGTACGTGGGGCTGTCGTAGGACACCCCGTTGACCGTCTTCGCCCCGCTGCCTTCGGAGAGCAGGTAGAAGAAGTGGTTCGCCGGGCCCGAGGAGTAGTGGACGTCGATGCTGCCGAGCGAGGAGTCCCAGTAGTCGCGGGAGACCCCGTCCCTGGAGGGCTTGTCCATGTACCGCAACGGCGTGCCGTTCCCGCGGATGTCGATCTTCTCGCCGACGAGGTAGTCGGGGACGTCGGCGGCGAGATCGGCGTGGAACTCCACGGCGGCGGCGAAGATGTCGGACGTCGCTTCGTTGAGGCCGCCGGACTCTCCCGAGTAGGCCAGACCCGCGGTGGCGCTGGTGACGCCGTGGGTCATCTCATGGGCCGCGACGTCGAGCGCCGTCAGCGGCTTGGCGTTGCCCGAGCCGTCGCCATAGGTCATGCAGAAGCAGGTGTCGGACCAGAAGGCGTTGACGTAGTTGTTGCCGTAGTGGGCCCGGCTGTAGGCGGCCACGCCGTCGTTGCGGATGCCGTTGCGGCCGAAGACGTCCTTGTAGTAGTCCCACGTCGCCGCGGCACCGTAGGCGACGTCCACCCCGGCGGTCTGCCGGTCGCTCTGGGTTCCGTCGCCCCAGACATCGTTGTCATCGGTGAAGAGCGTTCCGGTGCCGGAGGTCCCCTGGTTCAGGTCGTACGTGCGATGGCCCGCACAGTCGCCGTCGACGAGCTCGTACGTCGAGCCGGACAGGGTGGTGCCGAGAGGTACCGTCCCGCTGAACTGGCCCGTGCCCGTTCCGGTCTGCACGTCCTCGTACTTCATGGCGAGCTTGCCGGACGTCGCGTCGGTGATGACGTGCAATTCGCTCGGGGTGCCGTCCTGTTGGACCCCCTCGACGACGGACTCCCACGCCAGGACGGGTTTGGATCCCGCGGCCCACACGACGAGCCGCGGGGCCCCGTCGATCTCGGACCGCTTGATGTCCGCCTTCTTGCCGACCGAGAGCGCCTTGGCGGCGGCGTCCGCCGCGGGGACCTTCGGCTTGGCGCTCGCCACCGTGACCGCGGCGTGTGCGGCCTCGGACACGGTGCTCCTGCCGTTCCGCAGGTGCACGACCAGGTCGCCACCGAGTACCGGCAGCCCTGAGTAGGTGCGCTCATAGCGGGTGTGGGTCGTACCGTCGGCGTCCTGGGCGACGTCCTTGACGACGAGCTTCTCCCGCGAGCCGAGTCCGCGCCGCTTCGCGGTGTCACCGGCCGCCGCACCGGCGCTCTTGAGGAGAGCGGAACGCTTGGCAGGTGAGAGCGCGACCGGTGCTGCGCCGGCGCGAGGCTTGGCGACTGTCTTCGCGGATGCGGAATCTGCGAGTGCCGGATCCGCGGATGCCGGTGCTGCGGATGCGGCGCCTGGCGGGACAGCGAGGGCGAACAACGTACCCACGGTCGTGAGGGCCAGACCAGCGGCGCGTCTGCGTCGGTGGGAGGAGCGATGCGGCCGGGTCAAGTTCTTCTCCTTCTGCGACTACTGAGACGAATGCGACTACTGCGACTACTGCGAGAGCTGCGACCGTCGGCCCGTGATCGAGGCCAGGGGCGGGCGGACCGACGATGTGGCCGGTCGAAGCGAGTTGGGCGGAAAGGGGCGCCGCAACGAGGTGGCAGGCAAAGGCGGCCAGGGGCTCGGCGACGCGTGAGGGTGTGGGGATGCGCCGATGCGAAAGGGCACCGGTGCGGGAATGGGAGGCGTGGGGGATGTGAACGAAGCGTGAGCGTTCGGGACAGCAGAGTGACATCCCACCCATGGGATTGTCATGGATACACCAAGACAACGGCTTGAATTGACCATTGCCTGCTGCGAGTTCGTCGCACCCGACAGATCTTTTCGGCCTCCGCGTCGCGGCCACACATGACCGCGGACACACAGCGGGGAGGCTTCCCGGCAGCTCGACGGTCAAGTACGTCTACGCGACGGGTAACTGACAACCAGTCAGCCACTCAGCAGGTGACCCCGGCGACCAGGAACATCGGGAGGGCCGAACCGCCCTGCCACACCCGAGGGCCGAAATTCAACAAAGGCCGCCCATGACGGCCTGTGCGTCGCCGACGACGTACGGGCTTTCGTCCGTGGAGGGTGCCGCGGAGCGAGAACCCGAGGCCACTGCCGACGTCCCCCGAGAACCGGTAGGCGCCGCAGCAGAGGATCGCCGACGGCCGCCGAGAGCGGCAGCACCTGGGGCAGCGCATCGAGCAGGGGCCTCGATCACTACATCGGCCATGAACCGGGCACATCACGGACGATTCTAGAGAGGTGAACCAGGTCGCCCTGCAAGGGATGATCCCGCTCCCCGCAGGAGCCCATCCGGCAACTGTTGTCTTGACAACAGTTGTCTAGGCATCCATGATGGACGTGTGACAGCCACACCAAGCGGCCTGCGCGACCATCTCGGCTACTGGCTCCGGCGACTCTCCGACGAGGTCCATGGGCGCTTCGAGAAGGAGCTCGCCCGCCACGACGTGACCGTCTCCCAGTGGGCGGTGCTGGTCACCGTCCACCGGGGTGACGCCACGACCACCAGGGAGGTGGCCCGGTATGTCGCCATCGACGCCGGTGCCGTCTCGCGCCTGGTCGACCGTCTGGCAGCCAAGGGACTGATGACGCGCGAACCGGATCCTGCCTCGCGCCGCAGCCTGCGCCTGGCCCTGACCCCGGCCGGGCGGGACCTGGTCCCGGAACTGGCCGCGATCGCCGACCGCAACGACTCCCACTTCTTCGACTCCCTCACCCCCCACCAGCGCGACCAGCTGGAGGGATGGATACGCCGCCTCGTGGGCGAGGCGCCGGGCGACGCCCCGGGAACG
Source organism: Streptomyces sp. NPDC058246 (assembly GCF_042881985.1). Taxonomy (NCBI): domain Bacteria; kingdom Bacillati; phylum Actinomycetota; class Actinomycetes; order Kitasatosporales; family Streptomycetaceae; genus Streptomyces; species Streptomyces sp. NPDC058246. The sequence goes on from NZ_JBHVWZ010000049.1 coordinate 41,838, forward strand.
AGCACCTGAAAGGCCCCGTCATGAGCACCACCCCGACCACTGCCCGCTCTGTCACCAAGACGGTCAGCATCGACCGGCCCGTCGCCGACGTCTTCGCCTTCCTCGCCGACGCGGCCAACTGGAGCCGCTGGGCGGTCGTCAACATCCAGACCATCGAGCCCACCGACGAGCCCGACTGGTGGCTGATGACCACCCCGCACGGCCCAGCCAGACTCCGCATCCGCGGCCAGGCCGAATTCGGCATCCTCGATCATGACTACGTCGAGGACATGGCCTCCTGGCAGGTCCCCGCCCGCGTCGTGCCCAACGGCACCGGCAGCGAGTTCATGATCACCTTCTTCCAGCCGCCCGCGTTCACCGACGCGTTCTTCGACGCACAGACCGCCCTGGTCGACACCGAACTCGCCACCCTGAAGCAGGTGCTGGAAGCCAGAGCGTGAACCTGCGTCGCACGCGGACCGGACCGGACCGGGACGGGAAGGGAAGGGAAGGGAAGGGAAGGGAAGGGAAGGGAGAAGGGAAGTCACGCCGTCGGCTGCGGCGGGGGGGCAACCCCCCCCCCCCCCCCCGTTGGCGGTGCACAGGGGCGGGTGGTCAAGGGGGGGCCACGCGGGGGCGCGGCTGGGAGGTGTGGCGGGCG
>NZ_JBHVWZ010000050.1:0-36798 GCF_042881985.1 Streptomyces sp. NPDC058246
GCCCACCGGCGGAAGGGGGTGGGCCGGTACATCACAGCCCGTCGCGTACGTGGTCACAGGCAAGGACCACCGTGACAGCAAGCAGAGGTGTCCATCAGGCGACGGGCTTGATGTACCGGCCCGCCCCCGACCCACGACGCACCGGCACCCGCACCCGGCACCCGGCGCCCGGCGCCCGACACCCGGCACCCGGCACCCGGCACCCGGCCCCCGCCCAAGGCTCAGCCCGTCACCGCCTCGTAGAGGCTCCAACCCCCCAGCCCCAGCATCAGCACCGCCGCCACCTTAGTGATCAACTCCAACGGCACCCGCTTCATCAGCGCCTTGCCCCCGACGATGCCCAGCCCGGCCACCGCCCACAGCGCCAGCACCGCACCGAGCCCGACGGACAGCGGATCGTCGTAACGCGCCGCGAGGTTCGCCGTCATGATCTGGGTGAGGTCACCGAACTCGGCGACGAGGATGAGCATGAAGCCCGCCCCGGAGACCTTCCAGAAACTCTGGTTCTCGGGCTTGCGGATCTCCCCCTCGTCCTCGTCCTTCTTCATCAGCAGCACCGCGGCACCACCGAGGAACAGCACACCGGTCAGCGCGTGCACGATCTGCTGCGGCAGCAGGGTGAGGACACTGCCCGCCGCGACGGCGAGGGCGACATGCAGGGCGAAGGCGGCGGCGACACCGGCGAAGACGTAGGAGGCGCGGTAGCGCGTACCGAGGACCAGACCGGCCAGGGCCGTCTTGTCCGGGAGTTCGGCGAGGAAGACGACGCCGAAGACGAGCGCCATCACGCTGAAGCTGATCAAAATTCCTCAATCGGTCGGGCTGCCCCACCGAGAGTGCGGTAACTGCGCTGCGACACCTCGGCACGGCAGCGCACAGCGTTACCCGCACCGGGAGGCGCGGGCAGGAGCACCCCCGCCGGGCGAAAGACACGGCGCGGGCAGTGCACTGCTTGCCGAAGGTCTCGCTGGCCGACCCCTCGAACGAGGCCTGCCTCCGGGCGCCGGCTCAGACGAGCTGAGCAGTATGTCGACGGTCCGGCGAAGAGCTACTCCCCTTCTGCGCCATCCATCGTACGGGATGCCCGGACGGGGCCCGTAGGGCCTTTGGTCCCAAGCCCAATCGGACCCAAGCCCCACCGGACCCCAAGCCCAATCGGACCCAAGCCCAACCGGACCGGACCCCAAGCCCCACCGGACCCAAGCCCAACCGGACCGGACCCCAACCCCCACCGGCCCCCAAAACCCCCACAACCCCCCACAACCCCCCACGACCCGCCCCCACCACCAGCCTTGTCGTGACCATTACCGTCGCGAGCATTGCAATGACATGAACACGTCACTAGCTTCTAACCCGACTCACACCTTCTGGAAATACGCCGCCGCAAGCATGTGCTCGCTCACCCCCAACGGCCCCCCACTCCAACGGAGTTCGCATGCCAAAGGTCTACGCGCGTCGACGGCTGAGCATACTCGCAGCCATCACGGGCCTGATAGCCATGGTCGGGATATTCAACGGCCCGACCGCCTCCGCCGCGCTGCCCACCCCGGTCAGCGCCGCCACCGCCCGCACCTACCTCGCCTCCCTCACCGTCGCGACGGAGAACCGCACCGGCTACAGCCGCGACCTGTTCCCGACCTGGATCACCATCAGCGGCACCTGCAACACCCGTGAGTACGTCCTCAAGCGCGACGGTACGAACGTCGTCACCAACTCCGCCTGCACGGCCACCAGCGGCAGCTGGTACTCGGTCTACGACGGCGCCACCTGGACCGCCGCCTCCGACCTGGACATCGACCACCTCGTCCCGCTGGCCGAGGCCTGGGACTCCGGTGCCAGCGCCTGGACCACCTCCCAGCGCCAGGCGTTCGCCAACGACGTGACACGCCCGCAGCTCATCGCCGTCACGGACAACGTGAACCAGCAGAAGAGCGACCAGGACCCGGCCGAGTGGATGCCGCCCCTCAGCTCGTACGCCTGCACCTACGTCCGCGCCTGGGTCCAGGTGAAGTACTACTACAACCTCTCGGTCGACTCGGCCGAGAAGAGCAAGCTGAGCTCGGTCCTCAGCGGCTGCTGACCCCGGCGAAGCGGCCGCCGAACCCCCCACTGAAGCGGCCCTGGTCACATCGCGGTTCCCGGAACCTCCCCACCGGCCTCCGTCGTTCCGTACCGTACGGGCGGGGCGACGGAGGAAGGGTGATCACGATGGCGGAGCTGCGCCTGGGACCGCTGCTGAGGTACGTCGACGGCTCGTCCGCGACCTTCTGGGTCGAGGCGAGCCGTCCGTGCACGGCGGAGGTGCGGTGCGCCGACGGCGCCCGCGGAAAGGCCCGTACATTCCAAATAGCGGGCCACCACTACGCGTTGGTGCCGGTGACGGGACTGACCCCGGGCACGGCGTCCTCGTACGAGGTGGTGCTGGACGGGATCCCCGTCTGGCCGCTGCCCGACTCCCCCTTCCCGCCCTCGGTCGTCCGCACCCCCGAAGGGGACGCCGCCGCCGTCCGTGTCACCTTCGGCTCCTGCCGCTGGGCCGCGCCCCCGGAGGACGAGAAGGACCCGGCCGGGCCCGACGCCCTGGACACCCTCGCCGCCCGCATCGCCTCGGCCCCCGAGGGCGAACGCCCGGACGTGCTCCTGCTGCTGGGCGACCAGGTGTACGCGGACGAGGTCTCGCAGGCCACCCGGGAGTGGATCGCCGCGCGCCGCGGTCTCGCCGACCCGCCGGGCAACCAGGTCGCGGACTACGAGGAGTACACCCGGCTGTATTACGAGTCCTGGCTCGATCCCGAGATCCGCTGGCTGCTGTCCACCGTCCCGAGCTGCATGATCTTCGACGACCACGACGTCATCGACGACTGGAACACCAGCGCCGCCTGGGTCGCCGACATCCGCGCCACCCCGTGGTGGCGCGAGCGGGTGCTGAGCGGTCTGATGTCGTACTGGGTCCATCAGCACCTGGGCAACCTCTCCCCGCGCGAGCTGTCCGACGACCTCCTGTACGCCGCCGTGCGGGAGACCCCCGACGGCACCGACGTACTGCGCGCCTTCGCCTCCCAGGCCGACACCGACCCCGCCTCCGTCCGCTGGAGCTACCGCCGCGACTTCGGCCGCACCCGCGTCCTGATGGTCGACTCCCGCGCGGCCCGCGTCCTGGAGGAGAAGAGCCGCGCGATGCTCGACGCCGGGGAGGCGGCCTGGCTGCGCGAGCAGGTGCTGGACGCGCCCGGCTCGTACGACCATCTCCTCATCGGCACCTCCCTGCCCTGGCTGCTGCCCCCTCTCGTGCACCACGCCGAGTCGTGGGACGCGGCGCTGTGCCGGGGGGAGCGGGGCGCGCGGTGGGCGCGGTTCGGGGAGTGGCTGCGCCGGCGGGCGGACCTGGAGCACTGGGCGGCTTTCCCGGAGTCGTTCGAGGAGTTGGCGGCGCTCGTCGCGGAGGCCGGGTCGGGGGCCCAGGCGCCGGCGACCGTGCTCGTGCTCTCCGGGGACGTGCATCACGCGTACATCGCCGAGCCGTCCTGGCCCGGTGGCCCAGGGCCCGGCGCCCGGGTCCTCCAGCTGACCTGCTCCCCCGTCCACAACTCCGTGCCGCTCTCCATAAAGCTCGGTTTCCGCTTCGGCTGGAGCGGACTGGGGCGGGCGATCGGGCGCCGCTTCGCCCGGCACGGCCGCTGCGCGCCCCTGACCGTCGACTGGCGCAAGTCCGGCGGCCCCTGGTTCGGCAACCAGCTGATGACCCTGACGCTGCACGGCCGTTCCGCGTCCCTGCGACTCGAACAGGCACGGGCCGTACGCGTCGGGGCCCCGCGGCTCACGACCGTGGAGGAGTCGGCAATCACCCCGTAATAAGCCCATTGCGTACGGTTGTTGCATGCGATGTCCCTGATGATCGTGACGCATCCCACACCGGGTGGCGATCATCTGCTCCCGGGCTCGGCTCGCGCACCGTACGACGGCATGATGAGGCGGACCGTCCGCTTCCAGCGGGCGGTCCGCCGCCATGACCGTCCGCCTCCGGTGGTCGGTTTGCCGCCACGCGCCCCACACGCCCGGGAGTCACACCGTTGTCTGCCGCACCCTCCCCCGATTTCTCGGCCGCGCTCGAACAGGGGGGACCCCCATCGCCCTCCGGGACCACCCATGTCGCCGTCGCCGTCGTCGGGGCGGGCCCGCGCGGCACCAGCGTCCTGGAGCGCCTGTGCGCCTCCGCCCCCGAGCTCCTCGCGCCCGGCGCGCGGCTCACGGTGCACGTCGTCGATCCGGACCCGCCCGGACCCGGACGCGTCTGGCGCACCGCGCAGTCCCCACAGCTGCTGATGAACACCGTGGCCTCGCAGGTGACCCTGTTCACCGACGAGAGCGTGGACTGCTCGGGCCCGATATGTCCGGGGCCGAGCCTGCACGCCTGGGCGGACGGCGAGCTGGGCCCCGACGAGTACCCGACGCGCGCCGCGTACGGCCGCTACCTGGAGTGGGTCTTCGGCGAGGTGGTGCGCGGGGCGCCTCCGGCGGTGCGGGTCGAGGTGCACACCGCCCGCGCGGTACGGCTGGACGACGCGCCCGACGGCCGCCAGACCCTCGCCCTCTCCACCGGCCGCACCCTGACCGGACTCGCGGCCGTGGTCCTCGCGCAGGGCCATCTCCCGGTGCTCGCGGACCCCGCCCAGCAGCGGCTGGCCGCGCACGCCGAACGGCACGGCCTGCGCCACGTGCCGCCCGCCAACCCGGCCGACGTCGACCTCTCCCCGCTCACCCCCGGCGAACCGGTCCTGCTGCGCGGCCTGGGCCTCAACTTCTTCGACCACATGGCCCTGCTGACCACCGGCCGCGGCGGCCGTTTCGTCCGGACCCGCGCGGGCCTGCGCTATCGGCCCTCGGGCGACGAGCCGCGGCTGTACGCCGGCTCGCGGCGCGGCATCCCGTACCAGGCGCGCGGCGACAACGCGAAGGGCCCGTACGGCCGTCACACGCCGCTCGTCCTGACCGCCGAGGTGATCTCCCGCTTCCGCAAACGCGCGGACTCCGGTGACCCGCCGGACTTCCTGCGCGACATATGGCCGCTGGTCGCCAAGGAGGTGGAAACGGTCTATTACGAGGGGCTGTTGGCGCTGGGGCCCTCGCGGGGCGGAGCCGACTTCAGGGAGCGTTTCCTCGCCGCCCCGCACCGGAGCCCCCAAGAAGCCGGCCTCCTCGACGAGTTCGGGATCACGGACGCCGACCGCTGGTCCTGGGACCGCCTGTCGCGCCCGTACGCGGGACATTCCTTCACCGGCCCGGGCCCCTGGCGCAAGTGGCTGCTCGGCCATCTGCGCGAAGACGCCGAACAGGCCAAGCTCGGCAATGTCGACGGACCCCTCAAAGCCGCCCTCGACGTGCTGCGCGATCTACGCAACGAACTCCGCCAGATCGTGGACCACGGCGGCCTCTCGGGCGATTCCCGCCGGGCCCATCTGGACCGTTGGTATACGCCGCTCAACGCCTTCCTCTCCATCGGGCCGCCCCGGCGGCGCGTCGAGGAGATGGCCGCGCTGATCGAGGCGGGCGTCCTGGACGTCCTCGGTCCGCGCCTGGAGGTGCGCACCGAGGACGGGGCCTGGGTCGCGCACTCCCCCGACGTGCCGGGTTCGGCCGTCCGGGCGACGACGCTCGTGGAGGCGCGGCTACCGGAACCGGATCTGCGACGGACGGCCGACGAACTGCTCGCCCGGCTGCTGAAGACGGGACAGTGCCGCCCGCACACCGTCGACGGTTACGAAACCGGAGGGCTGGACGTAACACCGCGCCCCTATCGTCTGATCGACCGTCAAGGGCGGTCACACGCACGGAGGTTCGCGTTCGGAGTGCCCACGGAGGGCGTGCACTGGGTGACCGCGGCCGGGGCCCGGCCGGGCGTGGATTCGGTCACGCTTTCGGATGCGGACGCGGTGGCGCGGGCCGCGCTACGTGCGGCGACGGCAGAAGCGGAACCGCAAGCGGAGGCGGACCGATGGCCAAATGTTGAACTTGCAAGCATTGATTAGGTTCGCCTAACGTTGATGACTCACTCGGTTCCGTCCCCGGATCCGGTCCCCCATGGACCGGACCAGACCGAAGGAGTTCCCCCACATGACCGGACGCCTCAACAGCGCCCAGCCCTACGCCATCGGCCTGTACCGCATCGTCATCGGCCTGCTCTTCGCCGTGCACGGTGCCGCCTCGATCTTCGGCGTGCTCGGCGGCGCCGCCGGCACCGACGGCGGCACCCTCGACGCCGGCACCTGGCCCGGCTGGTACGCCGCCGTGATCCAGCTCGTCGGCGGCGCCCTGGTGCTCCTCGGCCTCGGCACCCGCGCCGCCGCGTTCATCGCCTCGGGCTCGATGGCGTACGCCTACTTCGACGTGCACCAGTCGGCCGCCCTGTGGCCGATCCAGAACGGCGGCGAGCTCTCCGTGCTGTTCTGCTGGACCATGCTCCTGCTCGTCTTCACCGGCTCCGGGGCGCTCGGCCTCGACCAGCTGCTCGCCGGCCGCACCACCGCCTCGGCGACCGAGGAGAAGCCGGCTTCCGAGCCGGTCGCGGCCTGACCCCTCGTACGACGGCGAAATGATCCCCGCGCGAACCGGCGCCCGCCTCCTGAATCAGGAGGCGGGCGCCGCTGTGCCCGCACCGGCCGGTGAAGACGCTGCTGTGCCCGCACCGGCCGGTGAAGACGCTGCTGTGCCCGCACCGGCCGGTGAACGTGATGTGACAGACACATGAGCCCCCCGTGGATCTCCTGTCACAGCCGCCGCGTACGCTGTATGGCTGTTACAGGCCGCCCCTGCCGCTCCCCGCGACGTCGCGGCGTGGTCGTGCCTACGGGGGATTCCAGGGGAGTGTTGCAGTGCTTGAGAGCGTGGGGTCGCTGACCGGCAGCCCATGGATCTACGCGGCCGTGGCCGTGTCCGTCCTCCTTGATGTGTTCCTGCCGGTCCTGCCGAGCGGCGTACTCGTCATCACGGCCGCCACCGCCGCCGCGGGCTCCGCCACCGCCGCCGTCCCGCAGGCCGTGCCCGACATCCTCGTGCTCACCCTCTGCGCGGCCACGGCCTCCGTCCTCGGCGACCTGGTGGCATACCGCCTCGCCTGGCGCGGCGGCGCCCGCCTGGACCGCGCCATCGCCCGCTCCCGCCGCCTGACCAGCGCGCAGGAACGTCTCGGCGTGGCCCTCTCGCGCGGCGGCGGCGCCCTGGTCGTCGTCGCCCGCTTCGCCCCGGCCGGCCGCTCGGTCGTCTCGCTCGGCGCCGGCGCGGCCCACCGCCGGGTCCGCGAGTTTCTGCCCTGGTCCATCCTCGCGGGCCTGACCTGGGCCGGATACAGCGTCGCCCTCGGCTACTTCGGCGGCCAGTGGCTGGGCGCGACCTGGCTCGCCACCGGGGTGTCCTTCGGAGCGCTGTTCATCGCGGGCGCGGGAGCGGCGTACCTGATGCGCCGCCCCGCACCGCGCGAGTCGGGCACCGGCGCCTGACTATCCGGCGCGCTGCGCGGCCGCGCCGCGCACCTCCAGTCCGTCCAGCAGCTCGGCCGTGGCCGCCGCGATCGCCTCGACCGCGTGGTCGAAGACCTCACGGTTGTGGGCGGCCGGGGCACGGAAGCCGGACACCTTGCGGACGTACTGGAGCGCGGCGGCGCGGATCTCCTCCTCGGTGGCCTCTTCGGGGAGTACGGGCGGGCGGAGGGTCTTGATGCTGCGGCACATGGCTCCAGTCTCGCGCGTACGCCGCCGGAACGGTCACCGATCCGGTCACTCACCCCGGCGGCCCACCTGGCCCGGCCACCTCTGGTCGGGGCGCCCCGCTCCGGCCGTCCTGGTCGGGCCGCCCCGCTCCGGCCACCCCCGGTCGGGCCGCCCCGCTCCGGCCACCCCCGGTCGGGTCGCCCCGCTCCGGGAATAGCGCCCAGGGCCGCCCGATTGTGCAGAACATGACCACTGTGAGCACTCTGGAGATCACGTACGTCGGCGGCCCCACGGCCGTCATCGCGCTCGGCGGCGTACGGCTGCTGACGGATCCCACCTTCGACGCTCCCGGCGAGTACCCCATCGGAGCGCGGAAGCTGGTGAAGACGGCCGGACCAGCCCTCCCCGCCGCCGAGATCGGCGTGGTCGACGCCGTCCTGCTCTCGCACGACCAGCACCCGGACAACCTCGACACGTCCGGCCGTACGTATCTCGCGGCCGCCCCGCTGACCCTGTCGACGGCGTCGGCGTACGAGCGGATCGGCGCGCCCGTGCGGGCCGTGCCGTCCTGGGAGCACGTCGAACTGCCGCGCCCCGGCGGCGGTGTGCTGCGGGTGACCGCCGTGCCCGCGCAGCACGGACCCGACGGCTCGGAGCCGCTGGTGGGCGAGGTGACCGGTTTCGTGCTGTCCGGGGAGGGGCTGCCGAAGGTGTACGTGAGCGGCGACAACGCCTCCCTGGACGTCGTACGGGAGATCGCCGGCCGGGAGGGTCCCTTCGACGTGGCCGTGCTGTTCGCGGGCGCGGCGCGCACCCCGCTGGTGCCGGACGCGCCGTTGACCCTGACGAGCGAGGACGCGGCGCGGGCGGCCGAGGTCCTCGGCGCCCGCGACGTCGTGCCGCTGCACTTCGAGCACTGGGGCCACTTCACTCAGGACGGCGGCACGCTGACGAAGGCCTTCGCGGAGGCCGGCCGCACGGACCGGCTGCACCTGCTGGAGCCGGGGGCGACCGTGCGCCTCCCCCGGTGACACCGCCACCGCGCAGGCGATTGCCGGGCTTTGAGCAAGCTTCTCCGAGGATCGGCTCAGGTCTCCGAGGGTCGGCTCGGGCTTGCGTTCTCCGAGGATCGGCTCAGGTCTCCGAGGGTCGGCTCGGGCTTCCGTTCTCCGAGGATTGACTCGGTCTCCGAGGATTGACTCGGGCTTCCGTGGCTTGTGATCATCGTCGGGGCCCTCGCTCGGAGGCTCCGGCAGAGAGAGGCGAGGCCTCATGGCCAATGAACGATTCACGGTGGCGGTGCTGGGCCCTGGCGGTATCGGCGGTCTGCTCGCCGCGCTGCTGGCGCGCGCCGGGCACCGGGTGATCTGCGTGGCCGGGGACGCGACGGCGCGGGTCCTGGTCGAGGACGGCATCCGGGTACGCAGCGGGCAATTCGGCGACTTCACGGCCCGCGTGGAGGCGGACACCGAGCTGCGCGAACCCGTCGACGCCTGCCTGATCGCGGTCAAGGCCACGGCGCTCGACGCGGCCCTGGAGCGCGTCCCCGCGAAGGCGCTGGGGGACACCGCCCTGGTCGTCCCGCTCCTGAACGGCGTCGAACACCCGGCGACCCTGCGCGAGCGCTACCGCCCGGAGCAGGTGGCCCCCGCCGTCATCCGAGTCGAGTCGACTCGCCTCTCTCCCGGTCTGATCGACCACGGCAGCCCCTTCGCGGAAATCGACCTGACCGGCGACACCGTCCCGCGCGAACGGCTCGACGCGCTCGCCGGTGCCCTGGAGTCGGCCGGTGCGCGGGTCCGGGTCCAGGACGGCGAGGCGGCGACGCTGTGGGCGAAGATGTCCTTCCTCGCGCCGCTCGCGCTGCTGACGACCCGGTACGGGGTGCCGCTGGGCGACGTACGAACGGTCCACCGCGAGGAGTTACTGACCCTGATCGAGGAGATCGCGACCGTGAGCCGCGCGAGCGGCGCCCCCGTCGACCCCGCCGCCGCCCTCGCCCGCTACGACACCTTCCCGGCCGCCATGAAGTCCTCCATGCAACGCGACGCCGAGGCCGGCCGACCCCTCGAACTGGACGCCATCGGCGGGGCGTTGCTGCGCGCGGCCGACCGGTACGGCGTACCGGTGCCGGTGGCGAGACGACTGGTGGACGAGCTGGAACCGATCAGCGGCGCTGGGGTTTAGGGGGGGCAGAGGGTCGAGGCCGGGGCAGAAGGCCGAGGCCAGGGGCAGAAGGATGGGGCCGGGCCCCGGCTGGACAGGCGAGGCGCACCCCCCGCCGGGGGAACGCCGGTTCACCTCCCGGTGAAGCTGTACGACCACAGGACCGTGCCGCTGTCCCGCCAGGACAGCCCGGGGTCCACGAACTTCAGTGCGGACCCCTGGCAGTCCCTGTCCCCGTAGAGGTAGACCCGGCGGCTGGTGTGATTGGCCCCGGAGATGGTCTGGGGCGACTGGTAGCACAAGGTGGTGTCCGGGTTGGAGTCGACGTGCTGGTTCCCGTCCGTGTCGGTCCACAGGAAGTAGCAGGCCCCGCCGCCGGGCGGGGGGCAGGCGGGGGTCTTGGCCTCGGCCTGCGCCATGCCGGTCGTACCGGCCGCGAGCGCAAGCGCGACGACGAGACGCAGGGCGATTCTTCGCACGGACATACAACTCCCTTTGGGTGGGGGAAAGTTGATCGCATCACATCGCGTCGCATCAATGCATGCATGCGTTGATGCACTGACACGATTATGTGCGAATTGTCCAGGTCACCCCGACATGACGTCTATCACCCACACGGGTGTGCCACGAGCCCGAGGGTCACCCTCCCTGTGACGGCAGGCCCGCGAGGGCCTATGAGGGCAGGCCAGAACCTCTTAAGAACCACTGGGAACCTCTCAGGCACGGGACTTGGCCAGCAGCTCGACGATCTCCGCGGTCGTGCCGGTCTCGCCGAGGCGGGGGAAGATGCGCTCGACGCTGTTGCGGTGGGTCTCGATGTCGATGTCGGCCATGGCGTCGGTGGCCAGGGTGACGTGATAGCCGTGCTCGTGGGCGGCGCGGGCACTGGACTCGACACCGATGCTGGTGGCGATGCCCGCCAGCACGATCTGGGTGATCCCGCGACGGCGCAGCTGGAGATCGAGGTCGGTGCCGTAGAAGGCGCCCCAGTTCCGCTTGGTGACGACGATGTCCTCGGGGTGCCCGGCGAGTTCGTCGACGAGGACGTCCCAGCCCTCCGGCCAGGTACGGGAGTTGCTGCCGCCGTCGATGCGGCCGGGCGCCGCGTCCGAACCGTCGGCTGCCGCGGTGACCCGTACGAGAACGACCGGGAGGCCGTGCTCGCGGAAGGTGTCGGCGAGTCGACCGGCGCGCTCCACGACCTCGGCGACGGTGTACGGGGCGAGATGCGGGTTGCCGACGATGCCGTTCTGGAGGTCGATGACGACGAGCGCGGTACGGGGGTCGAGGGTGCTGAGTGCCATGGTCAGGCCTTTCGGGGGGTGAGCGTACGCAGTGAACGGTCCAGCAGGGTCGCCGCCGAGAGCGGGACGGGGCCGGCGAGCACGAAGAGCCGGTGAAAGGCGTCCTCGCGGTGGGCGCGGGACGGCCGCGTGGAGGAGCCGAGCCTCGGTATCACGGCCGGGTGAGCCGTTCCAGCAGGGCCATCGCCTCGATGACGGTCTGCCGTTCGGCTTCGGTACAGCGGTCCTGGAAGGCGCGGGCGAGCCACTCCACGCGGGCCTGCCGGGTGCCTTCGACGCGCTCGCGCCCGGCGTAGGTGAGGGTGATCAGCTGACGCCGGCCGTCGCCGGGATCGGGGTTGCGCGCGATGAACCCGTGCTGGTCGAGCGCGGCCAGCACGGCGGCCATCGACTGCGGGCGGACCCCCTCGGTGGCGGCGAGCCCACTGGCTGTCGCGGCCCCGCTCTTACTGATCAGCGTCAGCGCGGACAGCTGGGACGGCGTGAGGTCCTCGGTCTCGGAGACCTCGCGGATGCGCCGCCGCAGCCGGCTGAACGCCACCCGCAGATCACGAGCGGCCCGCCCGGCCGACTCGGAGACACCTTCGACACCCTCGCCGTCCGCACCCCCGCCACCCCACTCCCCACCCATGCCCATGCCCATTGCCATTCCGTCACGCTAAATCCTTCAGTCCAGGCTGTCCAGTTCAACCTGTACAGCCTGAGCTGACGGATTTCCCCGTTCGCGTGAAGTCCCGGAAGGAACTCGCTTCCCAAAATCGAACAGGCGTAGCATTGCGGCGTGGCTGCGACCTATGACTTTCCGAGTGACCTCCTCGCCGGTCAGGAGGAGCTGCATCAGGTCCGGGCCGAGCTGTTGGCCCTGCTGAAACGACTCCCCTGGTCGGTGGAGCCCCTGGACGGCTTCAGTGACACGGGCGGCTGGCGCAAGGTGGAGCGCCCCGCGTCCCCCGGCTGGACCGCCGACGAACAGGCCGAGGTGGAGAAGCTCCGCCAACGCGAGCGCGAGCTCGCCGTCTTCGTGACTTGCCACCGCTTCTGGTCGGAGGTCGCGCCCCCGGAACAGGTCGAGGCCCGCATGAGCCTGAAGCACGCACACGAGGACCCGTCGTGAGCCGCTGATGTCCACCGTCGTCGATGTCAGCCGTAGACCTCAACGTCCACTGGCTACGGCCACTCCTGCCGGGGTATCTGGCTGAGCATGCTTGCTCTGCTCTATACCTCGGACAGCGCGGCAACCACGGCGTGGGCCTTCGGGGGAGCCATTCTCATCGTGCTGGCGATGGGTTGGTACATCCGGATGGATCTCACCTGAGGCGCGATCCGGATTTTTCGGAGTTCGACGGCCTGCGGATGTCGAGAACGTGCCACCGGCTCCGTCCCAGGGACATCAGAGGCCACCACCGGCCGCACGCGGAAGATCACGCGGAAGAAGGAGAAACCAGCATGGCGATTCAGCGGATGGACAACGTCGGCATCGTCGTCGAGGACATGGATGCCGCCATCGCGTTCTTCGTGGAACTCGGTATGGAGCTGGAGGGCAGGGGGGAGGTCGAGGGCCTCTTCGCCGACCAGTGCACCGGACTCGACGGCGTCCGCTGTGACATCGCGATGGTCCGGACCCCGGACGGTCACAGCCGGCTCGAGCTGGCGAAGTACCGCAGCCCCGCGGTGATCAGCGCCGGGCCGCGCAACCGGCCGCACAACATTCTGGGCACGCACCGCGTCATGTTCGCCGTCGACGACATCGAGGACACCGTTGCCCGCCTGCGCCCGCACGGCGCCGAACTCGTCGGCGAGATCGCCCGGTTCGAGGACAGCTATCTGCTCTGCTACCTCCGCGGCCCGGAGGGCATCATCGTCGGACTGGCCGAGCAACTGCACTGAGAAGGATGAACCGAACCATGCAGCCGAACGGAAGCCATGAACGCGGCTTTAGGCGGAAGTGCCATGGGGCGAGTGATCATGGCCCATTGAGCTGATGGCGAGCCGGGCAGTCTGTGGACCTGCCGCACGACATTGGGCCATGATCTTCCAGGCTCGCCCCAAGGTGACTGCGGGGCGGCGGGCGCACGCCGCCGCCCCCTTGTGATGTTGGCCTTCGGTCCGCGTTGATCCGATCCCCTGTGGGACGGCTAGAGGCTGTTGGGGTTGCTCTTTGGGGGTGTTACCCCTCGGCGTGGCTGCGCTCGGCGCGGTACTCGTCCAGTGCTGTGACCGGAAACGATCAGCGGGGTGGTGCTGACCAGCCTCAGTGTCACTGGTGATGCGGGCCAGGCCGACGGTCGACGAGTTGGGTTCTGTCGGTCCACAGCTTCTGGGCCGGCTGGTCTCTGGTCTCTGGTCTCTGGTCTCTGGTCTCTGGCCGGCTGGTGGCTGCGGGTCAACCGCGCACTGCGGCCAGGCATTCGTCGTACAGGTCGATGATGTCGCCCTTGCCGCCGTTGGCGACCCACGTCATCGATGCGGCATCCAGGCACGCGAACGCCGTCGCGATCACCGCGCGGGCCCTCGGATCCGCGCTGCCGACAGCGGTCTCCATGCGCGCCTCGACGAGCGGCAGCAGGTCCTCCTGGAACCGCAGCCGCTTTTCGAGATAACCGGCACGCAGCGAGGCGGTGTTGTGCAGGAGACGGAACCGCTCCAGGGCCTGCTCGCGGCTGTCGTGCAAGGCCAGTACAGCGGCAACCCCTGCGCGCAGGGCCTCCCAGACACCGACTTCGGCCGGCAGTTCACTGATCGTGTCCGTCAGGACCTGCCCGAACCGGTCCTGGCCGCCGCCGAGAAGGTCCTCCTTGGTGCCGAAGTAGCGGAAGAGGGTGCGCTGGGAGACACCGGCCTCCCGGGCGATCTGGGCGATGGTCGTCTCGTCGTAGCCCTGCTCGGTGAACAGGCGCAGGGCCGTCTCAAGGATCTCTCGGGAGGCCAGCTGCCGTGTCCGGTCCCACAGCGTGGCCGGCGCACCCCTCGCTGTCTCGGCTTCCTGCTTCATGCACCCAGATTAACCCAGCACTGCCAGATGGACGCTCACACGCAGGTTGGCAGTCACTGCCAACTGGTCGTACGCTGCCATCAGGTGACCGTCGCGGCACGGGCCGCCCCACGGACCGGAGCCGCCACCGATCACCCCCTGCCTCCCAGAAGCACGCGAAGGAACGCATCATGTCTGCACCTGCAGCTTTGATCACCGGTGGAACCAGCGGCATCGGCAAGGCGACCGCTGAACTGCTCCTCTCCCGGGGCTACCGCGTCATGGTCACCGGCGTCAGCAAGGTCGCCGACGCCGGACTTCCCGAAGACGTCACGGTCGTCCGGGCCGACGCCCGGTCCCTGCCGGACATCGACCACGCGATGGAGCAGGCGCGCCGGCAGTTCGGCTCCCTCGACCTGCTCTTCCTCAACGCGGGCATCTCCCGCCCCGGCCCGATCGAGTCAACCGACGAAGCCGCCTTCGACGCCCTGTTCGACATCAACGTCAAGGGCACCTTCTTCACCCTGCAAAAGGCACTCCCGCTCCTCAACGAGGGCGCCTCGGTCGTGTTCACCGTGGGCGCAGCAGAAGGGGCCGGAGCCGCCATGACAGCCGCCAAGGGCGCACTGTTGCCCCTCATGCGGTCCCTCGCGCTCGAACTCGCCCCCCGGCGCATCCGCGTCAACGCCGTCAGCCCAGGACTGATCGACACCCCTGCCTACAGCAAGATGGGCGTCTCCCAGGAATTGATCGACTCCTGGGCCGAGGTCATCCCGCTCGGCCGCGTCGGCGCCCCCACCGACATCGCCGAAGCGGTGGCCTTCCTCGCCTCGGACGCCGCCGGCTACCTCACCGGCGACAACCTCACCGTCTCCGGAGGCATCGGCGTTCACGCCCGCCCCTGAACAAGGTGAAGCGGCCCCGCACGGCCCATCTGGCACGTAACACGGCCCATCTGGCACGTAAGTGGCACGACGCCGAAAAGTCGCCGAGAAAGAACGAGGCCCAGGTCTCCGGCTTCGCACCGGGTGACCTGGGCCTTAGTCGCGTCCTGAGACTGGTGGGCGCGGACGGTTTCGAACCGCCGACATCCGCCTTGCAAGTTCGATCACTGCACGATGCGAAGTGCAGAAACGAGGCCCGCCGGTCGCTCCCACATCCGGCTCCAGCCACCGCCGTGTGCCGTCGTTCGCCGTCGTTGATGTCAGTTGGTGATGTCAGACCGACTGACGGTCTATGCGCTGACGGCCAACTCTCGTGCACGCTCGCGAGCTTGGGATCTCAGTTCCTTGAGGCGGCTATGGAACGGGTTGTGACGGTTCTGGTCGAGGTTCAGCGGCAGGTCTAGCTGAGAGATGAGTTCCGACTCCAGAGTCCACGGTTCGTCGTGCTCGATCCAGCACACCCGGGCGTTCTCCGCCATCCACTGGCTGAGGACGGCTTCCCCGGCCTTGCCGAAGGTCATGCGCTTCCCGCTGCCAACGCGACGAAGCTCAATGCCGAGCAGGCAGCCGAGGGTGAGGCGAAGCGTCGATCCGGCTGCGTTGCCCCGGTAGTGATAGCGCACGCGCTTGCGCAGGTTCTGCGTGCTGGTCCGGTTCGCCATGTAGCGCGGGGCTATGCCGACGTAGAGCAGGCGCCCGGCAGCGAGATCCGCACAAGGCGCTTGGCCGAAGTGCCAGCCGTAGACCCCAGCCCCGGCCGGCACCGGGCTAGGACGCGACAAGACCTCCTGCGCCGACCACAACCGATCCGGTGCGGTGAGAGCAGCATGGCCCACGAAGCCTCCAAGGTCGGCGGACTGATGAGCGCAGGGTACTCAGATCCTCCGTCGTCGCGACGCCTTCCGTGTCCAACTCGCAGAATCGCAAACGTACTCAAAGCTCGATGCGCTCACTCGCGACGTCGTCGTCAGGCTCCCCGTAGCGCAGGACAACGTGTGCTGGTCGAAACGGGAGCGCGCGCAAGTGGGGCTCCATCACCCGATACAGAGCCTTTGCATCGGGGCCGTAAGCGAAGATCACAACCTCACCGCCACCAAACTCATTACCGTCGACCTCCCCGACACCAGCGGCGCTGACGGCGGCCCCGGCCGATCGCTCGGCTGCAAAGACCAGCGACCGCTGGTCAGGCTCACCAAAATCGTCGCCGCCCAGATGGAAGCGAGCAATCACGGCATGCTCCGGGGGTGTCTCCGGCGAGTCGAAGAGTGCGTTCTGCATGACGGCACCCTCCCTCAGGCTCTGACAGTTGATCTCCGCCCTAAGCATCCGAGCCGCAGGGCCAGCAGACGACGGCCTTGTAAGGGCGGACGTGGTCGATCGCGGGGACGTCCTGGTCACTCCGGCCGTAGCGCCAGCCCAGCTCATCGGCGCATCTCGACTGCGGCTAGCAGCCGTTGACCGTGGTTGACCGCACTATGTGGCACGACCGTGGCACGCACAGAGGGGCTACGGGCTTAGAAGGCGCAGGGCTGGTTTGGGTTGCTGCAGCTCCTGACCTGCAAACTTGTCATTACTCGCCTGGCAAGCAGAACGTCCTTCGACACGCATTCGACAAGCACCAGCCGTACCTTCCTGGCTGCGGGAGCTTGTACACACTTGGCCTGCGGGTCACAGCCCAGCGCTTAGAACGGCCTGAGCCGAGGCTATGAAGTGGTCTCGGCGTCTCGCAACGTACGGGGCATGGTAGCTGGGGATACCCCCCGGAAGCTTTGCGGGATCCCCTTGAGCGTTGCTAGCCCACTGCTCGACATGTCGATACCAATCGGATATTTCCTTTACCAAGGCATCGCCAGCACGGAAGACGTCTTGCGGTCCTTCAAGTTGAAGAAGAAGGGACACTCTCTCTAAATCATTAAGGGCCAAAAGTAGTTGGCGTGAGTCCGCGGTGAGCCTTGCCTGGAGAACTACGGCCGCAGTTTCGCGGGTGTCATTCATGGAAAAATCGGTAATGCCGGTCAGTATTCGGGCAACTTCGTTCGCCGCATGAAGTACTTCCACATAGGTATGACGCCGTGCGTCTCTCTGTTGGCCGCGCTGCTGTCGCTTCGCCGTGGCTGCAGCCGTGACGTAGGCGAAACTGGCGGTGATCGACGCGCCACCGAGGGCAGCTACTACGACTGGCCAAGAACTTGACATGTCGTCGTGTCTGCCCAGCTTGCGACGAAGTTACGACAACGACTCCGGAGGCCGCGTGGCACCTTGGCATCTCTGCTGGTAAGAGCGACTCGATGTTGCAGGAAGCAGGTGCTGGTCCACGAATGGGCCACGAGGGCCAACCTAGAGTGAAGGCGGCCCTGTCCCCATGCCAGGCACGGGGACACTTGAGTGAGCCAATGCACAGAATCCTAAGCCGCCTCCGGGCTGTTAGCCGCTAGGCGCCGCTTCAGCCGCAGACAGTGCTCGTTAGAGGGATCCCTCTGCAGGCCCTCGGTCACCCAGCGGTCAGCGGCTGCGGTGTCTTTGTCGTCGTGCATACACAGCCAGGCGAGTCGGGACATATCGGTTGCGTCACCCTCGGCATGCCTGGCTTCGAGGAGCTCGCGCAGTCTCCGTACGATGTGCCTCCGCTCGTCGGCGTCCAGGACGAGTTCCTTTCGGTGCAGCAACCCGTTGAGTCGGGAGGCAGCGGAACTAAGGTCGTGAAACGGCGGTTGCGTCAGCTCCGCAAGCCTCAACCGGGCGTTCATCTCCGCCAAAGGCTCCTCCGTTGCCCGGTAGAGTGTGATGAGTAGTCCCCATCCGTTCTGGTCATCGGGACAGTTCTCCAAATAGCGGTTAACGGCCTGGATCGCCGCAGGATTGTCAGACATTTGATTGCGCCGGAACTCCGCCAACGTCAACCACGCCTTGGGGTAACCCGTGGCCATATATTCGATTACGGATAGTTCTTGGCTGATGTCTTTCCCGAGCTCCATCTGCCTTGCTGCCGACCTCGCCAGTCGTTCAATGCGCGAAGCGAGACCGTGAGCTGCGTCGGTCGCCGGCCCAAATTCCTGGATTAGCTTGAGGTCGGAATTGACGGCAATCCTCATTGGGCTCGTCACAAGCTTCTTCTTGCCGAACAGCGAGGCTGCAAGCGGAACCGAGAGGAATTCCTCACCGCGCACCCCCTGGGAGGACAGCACCTCGACCAGAGACCTCTGTTCCAGCTCGCCGATAGCCCCCTCTACATCAAGACGCTCGTTCTCTGGCCGTAGAAGCACGGCCTCGAGGCCGAGGCGGGGTACCAGCGAACGCCAACCGCAAAGCGTGAGGAACACCCTTTGCGCTGCGGAAGAAAGCGAGGCAAAGGAACGCTCAAAGAGCGCGTCGAGCATGGCATCCTTAGCCGCGATGACCCTCTTGACAGTAACTCTGCGCCCCGCTTCGGCGATCTCGCCGAGTAGCACCTTGGTGATGTATGGGTGACCATCTGACTCGCGGTAAAGCGACTCTTCATATTCTGCGTCGAGTAGAGAAGCGATGCCCAGCCTGCCGGCGATGGTTGCGACTAGTTCCGAGTATTCTCCGCGGCGCATTCCACCAACTTCGATGGGGTAATCAGCCTTGAACTCACGCGTCCGTGTGGTAATTAGTACCTTATTTGGGAGTCTCACGGAATTGCTGACGAACTGATAGAGCTCAGCTTGCTCGCGTACAGTCTCGAAGTTGTCGAAAACGAATATGAAAGGACCTTCGTCGGCGCTCCCGGAGAGACAGTCGGCAAGATACTGTCGGGCTTCCTTTGACTTCCGAGCTGAAGGATGAGCCATCAGTCGTGAGAAGTCTTGTGCAATGTCGTCAGTGGACAGCACATCAGGCCTTACTACCCTGGGTCCTTCAGGAAGTAGATCGATGTCCCTTGCGCTCAACCACACGATGCCGAAGAACTCGTCCATGCGAGCTACTTTGTGCAGCACCTCTAGGGCAAGCGATGTCTTGCCTACACCCCCGCGTCCCTGGAGGGTGATGACCGGGTAGCGGTCGTCGCACAGGCGTTCGGTGAGCTGCTGCTCAAGTTCTGCACGTTGCACATAGTGCTCGGGAAGGGGCGGCATGTTGCTGAAGAGATTGCCGACGTACGCCATATCTGGTTGCGCCGCAGTCTCGCTGCGTGGCTGCGCTTCGACAGGTAGAAGGTAGGCGCTCCCATCGCCAGCGCGCCTCTCGTCGCTGATGTAGGAGAGTGTCTCGTACTTGCCATTCCGAAAGTTTCCGTTGGGCAAGAAGAAGTCTGTGAGATCAGGGTCTGTGAAAAGCAGCTCGCAGGCCCGTGGGCCTCCAAGATCGACGTAAGCGCCGTCGGGCAGGCTGTGCTCGCTCTCGCGCGCCAGGTACGCGAAGCCACCCTGACCGTCCCCGAAGGGGCTGATGCGATACTTTCCCGACAGGTTGCGCCGTAGATGTACCCAGGAGCGGCTGAAGGCCGGCGCGTTGTTGATGATCTCAGTGAGTGATTCTGCCAGTTGAGGACAGATGATCGAGAGCACTGCTCCTCGGGGTGCGCCATGACCACGCGTCCGGTTCCGCAGCCAGCTGAAGTCGTGGGCCCACCTGCGGAAGCTGACCTTCTTACTTGACACGTTCTCGTAGTTCGCGTCGAGGCACGTGCAGACAGCATTAAGGGAGTCGACCGCCTTACGCTGCCAACTCTCACTGCCCGGTCCGAAGGCGATGGTGATAGCGCGCTGTGAATCTTGGCCGGCGTGCACGAAATGTTGGCTGGCCGGCCCGGAAGCCAGTTGGTCGAGTAGCTCAGCCCACCTGCCGATGCTGTCCGCTCTTACGAGCTCTGAGATGGCCGCGTAACGATGATGCTCTCGGTCCGCCTGGAGCGCGGCAAGCAGTTCCACGACCAACACCTTGATGAGCATCTCACCAAGGTAGAGAAGGTCGAAAAAGTACGCTGTGTCGGATTCCTCTCGCGCCAAGTTTGCCCGCTCGAGCATACGGCTGACGGGAAGAAACGAAGTCGTAGTCATTGGCCCCCCTATTGTCCTCGTGTCGACCATCCGGCAGGTGACCCGGCGCCCCCACCGTGTCCCCCCGACGCCTGCTGGACCCTCATCCTACGGGCCTAGAAGCTGTCTGCTAGTTGACTGAATGCTCTGCACCGCTCTGCTTTCTTGCTCGCCAAACGGTGTATCAGAATCGGGCCCTGCCGTCGTACTTGGGCCAAGTGGGAGACCGGAGCAGGTGGCGGCGTTCGGGCAAAATCCGTCCAACGACGGCCGGTGCCCGGGTAGGTCGAGCGCCTCGATGCGAACTGCGGGCGGGGCTGTCGCTGAGGTCTCCCGGCCTGCTCATGAGGGTGTTAGCGGTCAGGGACGGTCGCCTGTAGTCGCCCCGGTTGCTGCGCCCCTGTGCTGTACCGCAACGAGACCCACAAGGTTCTCCGCACAGCGCTCTCGGCAGCGTGCCGGGAGGAGCTGATCGCCAGGAACGTCGTCACCCTGGTCGACGCGCCTCGGGTGGAGTCCCGCAGCCTCGATCCCTGGAGCCTGGATGAGACGCTCGCTTTCCTCACCGCAGCCCGCACCGATCCGCTCTACCCGGCGTTCGTGCTCTCCATCGCGCTCGGTCTCCGTCGTGGGGAGGTCATCGGGCTCCGGTGGCAGGACGTCGACCTCGACAAGCGCGAGATCCGGATCCGGAAGCAGCGGCAACGGGTCGGAGGGGAAGCGTACGAGGACGATCCCAAGGGGCGACGCCGTAGGCAGGTGCTACCGCTGCCGGCCATCTGCGTGGCGCCTCTGCGGTACCAGCGCATGCGGCAAACGACGATGCGTGAGCGGGCAGGTGATCGCTGGGAGGAGAGCGACCACGTGTTCACCACGCGAACGGGGCGCCCGATCGAGCCGCGCAACATGTACCGCTCCTTCACCCGGGTCGCCGAGAGCGCGGGCCTTCGGGTCATCCGGCTGCACGATGCCCGGCACGGCTGCGCCACCCTGCTCACCGCGGCCGGCGTGGCGCCCCGCGTCGTGATGGAGATCCTCGGGCACAGCCAGATCGCCGTCACGATGAACGTCTACGCCCACGTCGTCCAGGACACGCAGCGCGAGGCCGTCAGCCACATGGACCGGCTGCTCACCAGGCGCCTACAGCGCGAGTAGTACCGGCGCTGATGTCAGATCTGGATGTCAAAGACCCCCAGCCATGATCGGCTGGGGGTCTTTGGCCTGGTGGGCGCGGACGGTTTCGAACCGCCGACATCCGCCTTGTAAGGGCGGCGCTCTACCGCTGAGCTACGCGCCCAGGACGAGTTGACAGCCTACATTGCCCGGGGGGATGCCCTGCAAACCCGTATGCGGGGAGTGGAAGGGAAGGGCAGGGGCGCCGGGACGGGGCCCGGGGGTTATCCCCACCCATGATTCGGGAGCCCTCCGGATCCCCCGGTGCGGCCGCCGTCCCTAGGGTCGAAGGGTCGAAGGGCATGCGCGGTCCGGCCGCGTAGTCCGTATCAGGGGGAGATCATCATGACCCGTACCGCTCCTGTCCGCGCGGCCGCCGTCACCGGGGTCGTCGTGGCGCTCGTCGCCGCCGCGACCGCCTGTGGCGCGTCCGCCGGGGACGACAAGGATCCCGAGCACCGGTCCTTCGCCCTGCAAGGGCGCACGCTCACCGTCGACTCGGACGACTCCTCGATCGATCTCGTGGCGTCGGACTCCGCCAAGGCCGGCCGGGTCGAGGTCACGCGGTGGTTCCAGGGGCACGTCGTCGTCGGTGGGGATCCCCGGGTGACCTGGGGGATGAAGGGGGACGACCGGCTGGTGCTGCGGATGAGGTGTTCCGGGGTCGTCGCCGACTGCTCGGCCCGGCACCGGATCGTGGTGCCGCGGGGCGTCGCCGTCCGCGTCGAGGACGAGGACGGGCGGGTGACGGCGAGCGGCTTCAAGGAGGCGGTCACGGTGCGTACGGTCGACGGTTCCGTCCGGGTGACCGACTCGTCGGGGGCGCTGGACCTGCGCAGCGCCGACGGGTCGATCAGCGCGGTCGCCGTGGACGCGCGGCGGGTGCGCGCCCGTACCCAGGACGGTTCCGTACGGCTCGAGCTCGGGGTCGTACCCGATCTGGTGGAGTCCCGCAGCCAGGACGGTTCCGTCACCATCGAGCTGCCCCATGACACCTACAAGGTGACGACCGGGACCGGTGACGGCTCCGTGCATGTGTCGGTACCCCGTGACCAGGCCAGCGCCCATGTGGTGTCCGCCCACACGAACGACGGGAAGATCACGGTACGAACCGCGAACTGACCGGCCCGTGTGTTCGTCCTTAACCGGTGGGAGAATGACAGCCGGGCAAGGCGGATGACAGCACGGGAGAGGGATGTGACGGCGACACCTTCGCAGCCGTATTCGCCGTTTGTGCCATGCGCACAGCAAGCGCCTCGTCGCACATCGGCCCACACGCCGACCCGCGAGCCGGCCCACACGCCGACCCACACACCGGCCCGCGAGCCGGCCCACCCGTCGGTCCGCACGCCGGTCCGCGAGCCGGCCCACCCGTCGGTCCGCACGCCGGTCCGCATGTCGGCGCCTGCGCCGCTCCGGGCCCGCCGCGCCCTCGGCCTCTCGCGCGGCGCCCGTGACGTGCTCACCCTCATGACGCTGCCCCTGCTCGCCGCGCTCGCGCTGCCCGCCGCCTTCGCCGGCGGCGGCACCCGGCGGTGGTTCGGCGGACGTTCGGAGAGTCAGCGGGCCGAGGCGCAGGCCGCCAAGGACGCCGCCGCGGCGGCCTTCTACGAACTCGACACCGCGCAGCGCGATCTACGGATCTCCATCGAGACCATCACGGCCGTCGACGACTCCCCGGCCGCCCGTCGCGCCGTCTCCGACTTCGAGGCGCTGGGGCGCCGCATCGACGAGGCCAGCCATCAGTACATCACCGCCGTGGACGCGCACGATCTCGACCACGACGGCCTGGAGGCGTCGGCCGCCGCGCAGGCCCGTTCCGAACTGACCGCCGCCAAGGACGAGCTGGGGCGGGTGAAGGGGGACCTGGACCGCTTCGAGCAGGGGCTCGGACCGCTGCTCGGCAAGGCCGAGACACAGCTCGCCCGGCTCGCCCCGTCCGTCGAGCGCGCCCGCCAGGCCCTCCTCGCCGCCTCGAACGCCCTGGACGGCGTACGGAAATCGGGTCTCAAGGCCGACGATCTCGCCGCCCGCCTCGCCGCCCTCGGGCCGGAACTGACCAAGCTCAACCAAGGGGCCGGGCAGCACGGCGTACCGGAGACGCTGGAGCGGGCCGAGCGGGTCTCCCGGGAGGCCGAGGCGGTGCGCGCCGAGGCGGAGCGGCTGCCCGGTCGGGCCGCCGAGATCGACCACCGGCTGGTGTCGCTGCGCACCCGCGCGCAGGCGCTGACCACCCGGTCCGGGCAGGTGGAGCCGGTCCTGAGCGAGCTGCGGCGGCGCTTCTCGGCCGCCTGCTGGCAGGACCTGCAACACGTACCGGAGCAGGCCGCGGAGAACGTACGGCAGGCCGAGCTCAAGCTGAAGGAGGCGCAGGCCGCGCGCGACGCGCAGCGCTGGCCGGACGCGACCTCGCTGCTGTCGACGGTGCGGGCGCTGCTGAACCACACGGACGAGGCCGTCTCGGCGGCCGGCGACCGGCTGCGGCGGCTGAACGCGGTGGCGAAGGACCCGCAGCAGGAGATCGACCGCACCCGGTTCGCCATCCGCGACGCCCAGCGCCTGGCCATGGCGGGCCGCAACACCCCCGACCCGCGGCACGCCCGTCCGCTCGACGATTCCGTCGGCCGGCTCGACCGCGCCATCGCCACGCTGGAGGGGCGCCACCCCGATTACTGGCACTTCCTGACCGAGACGGAGGCGGTGCGGCAGTCGGTGGCGCGGGTGGTCTCCCAGATCCGGGAGGAGCGGGGCGGCGGGGTCTGAGGGGCCTGACGGCTCGGCTCCCCCGAGCCGGCTCTTCCATACGGCCCAGGTGCCCGTACCGCCCCTGCGGTACGCCTCAGGTATTGGCGCTCCCCGTATCCCGGGTACGCCTCAGGTGTTGGCGCTCCCCGTATCCCGGGCGGATGCTGAAGTGAAGGTACGTACAGCCTCCGGCGCCGTGTTGAGGAGGCGGACATGGCCACACGCGCACCGCGCACGGGTTCCCGGCACCTCATCTCCCTCGACGAGCATCTGCCCGTCGACCACCGGCTCAGCACCTTCTACCGGATCGGCGCCGGTCTCATGGGTCTCGTGCTGCTCGCGTTCGGCATCCTGGGCCTGGTGAACAAGGTCGGCTTCTTCGACATCGGCGGGGACACGGTCGCGGGGCTGAACACCAACGGCGCGCTCAGCGTGCTGTCGATCTGCGTCGGGGTGCTGCTGTTCGCGGGGATGGTGGTCGGCGGGAACATCGCCTCCACGCTCAACATGATCCTCGGCGTCGCCTTCATCCTCAGCGGCTTCGTGAACCTGGCCCTGCTCGACACCCGCTACAACTTCCTCGCCTTCCAGATCCAGAACGTGCTGTTCAGCTTTGTCGTGGGCGTCCTGCTGATGTTCTTCGGCATGTACGGCAGGGTCGGCTCGGCGCTGCCCCACGACAACCCGTACTGGCGGGCCCGCCACCCCGAGCAGGTGGAGAGCGAGCGCCGGCTGCGGGCCTCGGCAACGGCCCTGCGGCACCGTGCGCGCAGGGCCGTGCCGAAGAGGTGACCGGCCCTGCGGCACCGTACGCGCAGGGCCGTGCCGAAGAGGTGACCGCCGGTGGGATCAGGTGCGGTACGCGTAGTACGCCGAGTTCGGGTACGACGCGATGATGCTCGACACCGACCGGCGGTAGGTGTCGGTGTCGTGGTAGGTCAGATACGGGATGCCGCTCGAACTGCGGTACGACGTGATCATGGAGTGGTCCTTGGACCCGTCCTTGTTGAAGTCCATCTGCATCACGTCACCGACGGCCATCTGGTAGACGTTCGCCAGGGGCTTGCTGCGCTTGGCGGTCTGGGTGAACCACGACCACTCGTTCACGCCGACCCATGTGTCGGTCTGGGTCGACGTCCCGTAGGACCAGGTGCCGTACTCCTCGCCCGAGCTGGTGACCTGCTTCCAGCCGCCCGCCTTCAGGGACTGGCTCAGGTAGTTGGTGCAGTCCCCGCCGGCCGAGTTGAACTTCCGGTAGGCCGGGTTGTAGTTCTTCCAGTACTTCTCGGCGTACGTCGCCATCGCCGCGTAGTCGTACGTGGCACCCGTGAGCTTCTTGGGGTTGGCGGCGGCGGGATAACTGGTGGCGGCCCGGGGGGCGTCGACAGCGGCCATCGTGGTCTTGCCCAGCGGCGTGCTGGTGACGGGCTGGTTGACCTGCCGGGGGCCCTGGTCCGTCGAGCGCTCGCCGGTCAGCTTCCAGGTGCCGTCGGACTGGGCGGTGAAGGTCAGTTCGTGGTGCGCGCGAAAGCCCGTCGTGGCGGGCTCGTCGCCGCGGATCTTCTTGTACGTGAGGGTGGTGGTCTCGGTGACCCAGGCCGTGGCCCGCTCGCCCTTCACCCGGGTCCTGTCGACGGTGACCTCGGTGGCGGCGGCGGTGTAGGCCTCGCCCAGCGCGGCGAGACGGGAGCGGGTGCCGCGCAGGGAGGTGACCGCGGTGTTCTCCGTGCGGGTCAGCCCGGCGGACAGCCGTATGCCTGCCGTGGCCTGCAGCGCCGTGCGGGGAGCCGCCTGGGTCCGGTCCAGCAGAGCGGCCGTACGGTCGGTGAACAGGGCGTCGGCCGTGCGGCCGAAGGCGTCGGTCGTCGCGCGGTTCAGCTGGGGTGCCGTCGCCGGGTCCACGGAGGGAGACGCGTGGGCGGCGGACAGCGGCAGCAGGACGGCGGAGAGGGCGAGCGCCGTCACGGTCGAGCCTCTGCGGCTCAACTTCATTGATCTCACTGAGATTCTCCTTGACCCCCGGTCGGACACCGGGGAGGGAATCTTTACATGTTCCCCTCAATCGTGACGAAGCCGGGGGGATCCGATGAGCGGCCGATCAACCGCCGCACCTCATGGGTAGATTGTCGCCCCGGACAGCTACTTCACCACCGTCGACCAGTCCGGCGACTGCGCCGGGTCCAGGCTGCGCAGCCGCTCCAGGACCTCGGGCTTCTGTACGTCGAGCCAGTCGGCCAGTTCACGGAAGGACACGCAGCGCACACCCTTCTTCGTACACACGTTTTTGATGACCTGGTCGATGGCCTTCATATAGATGCCGCCGTTCCAGTCCTCGAAGTGGTTGCCGATGAAGAGTGGTGCCCGGCTGCCGTAGTACACCCGGTCGAAGCCGGCCATATAGGACTTGACGGTCTCCTGCTCCCACGCGGGGTACTGGGCCGGATCGCCCGTGGTCTCGCCGTCGGACTGGTTGTAGAGGAAGTTGAAGTCCATGGACAGGCCTTGGTACTTGCCGCCCTCGTAGGGAAGCATCTGGAGCGGGAAGTCCCAGACGCCCTCCTTCTTGGTGGGCCATATCTGGAAGTCGCCCGCGGAGCTGGCGTCGTAGCGCCAGTTGTAGTCCTTGGCGGTCGCCTTCATCGCCCTGAGCAGGTTCTTCTGGCCCTCCAGACAGGGCGCGCGGCCTCCGCTGATGTCACGCTCGGCGTCGAACGGCAGGGCGGGCAGATCGGTGTAGCCGGTGTTGGTCTTCCACTTCTCGACGAACGAGAAGAACTGGTTGATCTCGCTCTCCCACTGGGCCACGCTCCAGTCCCCGCCGCCCTTGTCGCCGCAGAAGTGCCCGTTGAAGTGGGTGCCGATCTCGTTGCCCTCCTTCCACGCCTTGCCGAGCTCCGCCAGCGTGGTGCGGATGTGCTCGTCGGTGGGGTAGCTGATCGCCGCCGCGCCCGGCGAGTGCATCGGCGGCTCGTAGAGCTTCTTCTTGTCCTTGGGCAGCAGATAGATGCCGGTCAGGAAGAACGTCATATGGGCGTCGTACTCCTTGGCCAGCTCCCGGTAGTGCGAGAAGAGCTGGTCGTCGCCCTGCAGGGCGCCGTCCCAGGAGAAGACGACGAACTGGGGTGGCTTCTCACCGGGCTTGAGCGGGACGGGCTTCAACTCGCCCTTCTGCGGGCCGGTGTAGGACGTGGAACCGTCGCCGATCACCTTGGTCTTGCCGTCCCAGGCGGGTTCCTTCGTCGCCTTGGCGGCGCCGGCACCGTCGGAGCCGTGCGCGCGGGCGGACGCGGCCGGTGTGGTGCTGTCCGGCCGGTTCAGGGCCAGGTAGGTGGCGGCCGAGGACGTGACGACGAGGAAGGCCGCCATGGCCGCGAAGCCCTGGCGGGCGGAAGCGGTGGCAGAACCGGGAGCGGTGTCACGGCTTCGGCGCCGGCTGTGCTTCGAGTTCATACGGTGCGCATTCTGAGAGGGGGGTGGAAGGAGCTCGGGGCGGCGGTCACTCGGACGCCGGGGTCAGCGGAGCGGGCTCATGGCGCCGGCCCAGATGTCGTACGGGACGCCGGCGCCGGCCGCGCCGTCGATCCCCTTCAGCGGCAGTGGTTCGAGGCTCTTGGACAGGTCGATGCGGTAGAGGACGACCGCGGTCGACACGGAGCGGTTGGTGCCCACGTACCAGGCGGCCGTGTCGGCGTCCCCCGTGGTGCCGCTCTTCCCGGCGACCTGTGCCGACGCGGGCGCCGCGTCGGCGTGCGCGGTGCGGAAGGAGTCCGTGAGCGCGGCGGTGACCTCGCGGGCCACGTCGGCGCCCACCGCGCGATGGGGGCCGGGCGTCTTCAGGGCGACCGGGGAACCGTTGCGGGTGATACGGCGCACGGAGTAGGGCTCGATGTGCGTGCCGCCCGCGGCGAAGGTGGCGTACGAACTCGCCATCCGGATCGCGCTGGGCGTGGAGCTGCCCAGCGACAGCGCGGGCACCTGCGGCCCGAGGCTGGAGGAGAGCAGGCCGGCCGCCTCGGCGGTCTGCCGCACCGTGGCCAGGCCGGTGTCCATGCCGAGCTGCATGAACGGCACGTTCACGGACTCGGCGAGCGCCTTGCGCAGGGTGATCTGTCCGTAGGACTTCTTCCCGTCGTTGTGCGCGGCGACCTTCTTGCCGCTGCGGTCCCAGTAGGGGCCCTCGGGCGTGCTGACCGGGACGCCGTCGTCGCCGTCGTAGACGGAGTCGGGGGTGACCGGTGTGGCCGTGCTGTCGCGGGTCTTGTGGACGCCGTGTTCCAGGGCGGCGGCGTAGACGAACGGCAGGAACGCCGAACCGGCCGGGACGGTACTGGCGTTGGACTCGTTGTAGCCCTGCGTACGGTGGTCGGGGCCGCCGTAGACGGCGAGGATCCTGCCGTCCGTGGCCACCGAGGAAGCCCCGTAGTGGGCGGACTTGGCCGTCTTGGGGTCGTCCTTCAGGGCCTTCTTGCGGGCCTTGGTGACGGCGTCGGTGAGCGCGGTCTCCCGCTTCCGGTCGAAGGTCGTGTAGATCTGATAGCCGCCCAGGTCGAACTGCTTGTCCGAGATGTGCGCGGCCTTCTTGGCGTACTGGGTCGCCAGCTCCACCAGGTAGTCGCTCTGCTTGCCGGTGTCGAACGTCTGGGCCTGCTTGAGCGGCTCGGGGAACTTCTTGTACTTCGCCCGCTCGGACGGCGACAGCTTGCCGGTCTTGACCATGCGGTCGAGGATCCAGGACCACCGCTCCACGGCCCGTTTGTGGTTCGCCTTGCTGAGGGTGGGGTCGTACAGGCCCGCGCCCTTGAGGAGCGAGGCGAGGAAGGCGCCCTCGCTGGCGTTGAGCCGGCTCACGTCCTTGCCGTAGTACGCCTGGGCGGCCCGCTGCAGGCCATAGGTGCCGCGGCCGAACCAGCTGGTGTTGAGGTAGCCCTCCAGGATCTTGTCCTTGCTCATCTTGTTGTCGAGCTTGAGGGCGATCATGGCCTCGGTGAACTTGCGGCTCACCGAGCGGTTCTGGGTCAGGTAGACGTTCTTGACGTACTGCTGGGTGATGGTGGAGCCGCCCTGGGTGTCCCCCTCGCCCACCGTGCGCACGAGGGCGCGGGTGAGACCTTTGACGGAGATGCCGGGGTCGGAGTAGAAGCTCTCGTTCTCCGCCGCGAGCACCGCCGAGCGCACGTCCTGGGGGATGTCCTTCAGCGGCATGGCCTGCCGCCGCACCCAGCCGGTACGGGCCATGGGTGTGCCGTCGGACCAGAAGTAGACGTTGTCCTGCTGTGTGGCGTACGTGTTCAGGTTCGTGGGTATGTCGGTGGCCGCGTAGGCGATCGCCAGCAGCGATCCGGTCAGGCCCATCGACAGGGCCCAGCCCGCCAGCCACTGCCGCCAGGAGGGCATCCAGCGCCGCCAGCCGGTGCGGCCCGGGCGTGGGTAGGCGGGTCTGAGCCGACGGGCCAGCGGCGCGAAGCGGGCGAACCGGCCGGTCAAGGCGGCCAGGCCGGAGCGTTGCGGGGGTCGGCGGCGGGTGCCGCGTCGGCGCGCACCGGCCCCTTGCTCCCGGCTAGCCACGGCGCGCTCCGACGCGTGGGTGGGCAAGGGAATGCCAGGCATCCGTTCGATGCCATGCCTCGGTCACGACTGCGTCTCCCTCCGCACTTCGTCCTTGCGCGCGCGGGTAGATGCAGCGGCCGCACATGCGGCTGCGAGCCCCCCTCCCCGACCTTGCGGCTCGTCGCGGCCCTCATAAATTATCAGCGACTATTGCGATTCATTCGTTCAGGAAGCAGACAGAAATGATCAGAGGGAGGGATGAGGAGGTCAGAGCGGCCCCTGGCGTCTCCGGGCCGTGCCCTCTTCGCCCCTCAGCCCAAGATCGTCCGCCTCGGCTCGCGGCACCGCGCCGGAGGAGGCGCGGAGGCCTACGGCCGGCGACCGGCTCCGGCTAACCTGGGCGCATGCCTCGCTACGAGTACCGCTGCCGGACCTGCGGCGACACGTTCGAACTGAGCCGCCCGATGGCGGAATCCGCCGCTCCCGCGGACTGCCCCGCGGGGCACGACGACACGGTGAAGC
Organism: Streptomyces sp. NPDC058246; assembly: GCF_042881985.1. Lineage (NCBI taxonomy): Bacteria > Bacillati > Actinomycetota > Actinomycetes > Kitasatosporales > Streptomycetaceae > Streptomyces > Streptomyces sp. NPDC058246. Next base: position 30,076 of record NZ_JBHVWZ010000050.1, read on the forward strand.
TCCTGTCGACGGTCGCCGTCGCCAGGGGCGGCGCGTCGTCCGCCCCGGCCCCCGCGCCGCGCTCCGGTGGGGGCGGCGGCGGGTGCTGCGGCGGAGGCTGCTGCGGCTGATCCGGAGAGATTTCTCAGGAACTCTTCAGATCGTCTCCGCCGCCGAACACCGGCTTCGCTCCACCGGCGAACACCCGGGTTCGCTCCGTGGACGAGCACCGGGTTCGCCGCTCCGGCGAACACCCGGGTTCGCGCCGCGGACGAGCACCGGCTTCGCCGCTCCGGCGAACACCGGCGGTCGTCGGCAGGCGACCGCGCGACGGCGGCTCCTCAGGCCGCCGTCGCCGTTCCCGGCCGCCCGCAGGCGTGCAGGAACTCCCGCAGGATCCGCTCCCCGGCAGTGACCCCGCGCTCCGGGAGGGCGGTGATCGCGGGCGCCGTCCAGTCGCTGTCGGCCAGTTCTCCGTGGCCGGGGCGCCAGCCCCGGTCGGCGGCGAGCAGCAGGTCGGAGTCGAGCAGGGAGTCGCCGGCCGCGAGCGTGAGCGTCGCCCCGGTACGGCGGGCGACCTCACGCACGGCCGCGCTCTTGGTGAGCGGCTTCGGTACGGCGTAGATCTTGCGGCCCTGCAACGAGACCGTCCAGCCGCGGTTCTCCGCCCACACGGCCAGTTCCTTCACCCACTCCTCGGGAAGCAACTCGCGCTCCACGACCAGATAGACGAACAGGTCCTCGGCGATCCGGTGTTTGCGCACCCAGGCGGGGTCGGCGGTGGCCGCCATGTACTCCCGCACCTCGGCCAGCGGGGCACACTCGGTGGCGAGCCGCGCGGTCACGCTCGCGTGCCAGTCCGGGTCGGAGACACCGTCGACGAGCAGATGGCCGCCGTTGGCGCAGATCGCGTACTTCGGGGCGGGACCCGGCAGGTTGATGCGCTGGTACTGCTTGCGGGTGCGGGTCGTGGTGGGCATGAAGTCCGCGACGTCGCCGAGTTCGGTGAGCAGCGCGGCCGCCGTCTCCGTCATGTACGACAGCGGTTTGCTCTCGTGCACCTCGACGCAGAGCAGCCGGGGCGCCCGCGCGTCCGGCATGGTCAGCGCGAGGGCGGCGGCGGAGTAGATCAGCGTACGGTCGAGGTCGCTGGCGACGAGCGTCCTGGGCGCGGACATCAGAGCGCCACCGCCTTGCCGTCGGCGCCGGTCGCGCCGCGCGTGTACTTCGGGTGGATCAACCCCACGCAGGTGTAAGGGAGTTCGGCGACCTCCTCGACGGGCACGCCGCGCTGCTCGGCGAGCAGGCGTACGTGGTCGAGGTCGGCGCCCGCGTCGGCGCTCGCGAGGATCTTCCAGGGGACGCGGCGCAGCAGCACCCGGGTGGTCTCGCCGACGCCCGGCTTGACGAGGTTCACGTCGTGGATGCCGTACTCCTCGCTGATCCGCTCGACCGCTGCCCAGCCCTCCCAGGTGGGGGTGCGGTCGGCGGCGAGGAGTTCCTTGGCCTGGGCGCAGGCCGCTTCGGTGACGTCGGTGAAGTGGGCGGCGACGGCGTCCAGGAAGTCGGCGGAGAGGTCGGAGCCCGCGAGTTCGCGGTAGAACTTCGCGCCGTGGAACTCGTGTTCGCCGACCAGGTCGGCACGCAGGACCGTGCGCGAGATCAGCCCGGAGACGGTCGAGTTGAGGCAGGCGGAGGGGATGAGGAAGTCCTCGCGGGTGCCGTACGTCTTCACGCACGAGCCCGGGTCGGCGAGCACCGCGATCTCCGGGTCGAAGCCGGTGATGCCGTCGGACTCCTCGAACTCCCGTATCGCGTCGGTGAGTTCTCGGGTGATCGCGCCCTTGCCGGTCCAGCCGTCGACGAACACGACGTCGGCCGGGTCGTGGTGGGCGGCGAGCCAGCGCAGCGCGTTGGCGTCGATGCCGCGCCCGCGGACGATGGAGACGGCGTAGTGCGGCAGGTCGAGGTCGTGGCGGTGCTTGGCCCAGCGTCGCATCAGGACGCCGACGGGCGTGCCCGCGCGGGCCAGGGACACAAGGACCGGGTGCGGCGAGCGCTCGGCGAGCACCAGCTCGGTGACGGCGCCGACGGCCTGGGCGATCCGGGCCGCCGAGGTGCCGAGGGCCGCGTGGAACAGCTCCTGGTACTGGGCGCTCGGCTGGTACTCGACCGGCAGCGACTCCGCGTAGTGCGCGCCGCCGCTCTGGATCGCCTCCTCGCGCTCCTCCGTCGGCGCCTCCAGGTCCACGTCCGAGAGGTCCTGGAGCAGCCAGCCGACCTCGTCGGCCGCGTACGAGGAGAAGGCGGGGCCGCGGAGGGGCTCAGGGAGCATGGAGGGCCTTTCGGTGGACGGCCGTGCGGGGACGTAGGAGGGGACGACGGCCAGCAGGACGCTCGGGGTGTGCGCGGCGAGCTGGGCCAACAGGCCGTCGGGGGCGTGCAGTTCGGGGGTGTCGGCGGCCGAGTCGACGACGGCGACCACGGCGTCGAAACCGGCGCCCGCGACGTTGTAGGCGTAGCGCTCGCCGGGGCCGTCGTCCGGGTGGTCGTGGGCCGGGAAGACCAGGCGGGTGCGGATCGCGTAGCCGGGGTCGTCGAGGGCGAGCACCGGGGATCTGGTGGTCGTGGAGTAGCGCACCTCGGCCGTCACCACCTGCTCCAGCTCCCGGGCCAGCCTGAGCGGCGCGTACATCAGCTCTTCGAAGCCGAGGACGAGCACCCGCCCGGCGTCGTCCGGCAGCGCGTCGGCGATCCGGGCGGCCATGGCGGGCAGGGAGCGGTCCAGTCGTATTCGATGGCCGGGGGTGAATCCGTGCCGCCCGCCGTCGGGGACGCCGCGGGGCCAGCCGAGCTCGACGCGGGTGACCGGGTCGGTGCGCCGCCGGGCGGGGGCCTCGGCCGCCGCGGACTCGTGCGCGGCGACCAGTGCCTGCCCCTTCTCCAGGACGCCGTCGGGGAACTTCACCGTCCCCGCCGCCGCGGCCACCAGGTCCACCCGCGTGCCGGTCTCCTCGGCGAACTCCTCCAGGCGCCCCAGGTCGGCGGGCGAGCGCATGTCGACCAGGGCCACGATCACATATCGCTCGCGCGGGTAGCGGGCGTGCAGGTCACGGATCGTGTTGAGGACCGTGTTGCCGGTGGAGAACTCGTCGTCGACGAGGACCAGCGGGCCGGAGCCCGCCAGCAGACCGGGATCCTCGGGCAGCAGCAGGTGTGAGGTGGCGTGCGAGTGGGACTCCTCGAAGCCGCCCGCCCGGGGGACGCCCTCGACCGGGCGGCGGGTGGAGTGCAGATAGGGCGCGAGGCCGACGCCGTCGGCGACCGAGTGGCCGAGTCCGGTGGCCGTCTCCGCGTAGCCGAGGACCACGGCCGCGCGGGCGTCCTCGGTGCCCAGCAGGTCGCGCACCCGCCGTCCGAGCGCGAACCCGTACCCGTACACCACGGACGGCGACTGCGGGACGTGCTTGCCAAGGACGTTCGACACGAGCAGGTGCGCCCGTTTGGGGTTGCGGCGCAGCGCGAGTCCCAGCAGGCCGCTCAGCTCCTCGTCACCGACGAGTTCGATGCCGAGCCGCTGGGCGACCCACGTCCCGGTCCACACCGCATCGCTCACCGCGCTGGTCCCTGCGTCGTTCCTCGCATCGTTTCCTGCGCTGTCCCCTGCATTGTCCCCTGCGCTGTTCATCGATTCCTTGGTGATCCGGTTGCGCCTCGCCCGGTCCGGCCGGCTCACTCCGGGAGCCCGGCGGCGAGCAGGTCGACGAAGCCGATGTCCTGGTGGGCGACGCCGAAGACCTCGGCGCGCTGGAGGGTGCGCTCCGCCCAGGCGCGGTGCGGCTTCACCTCGTTCATCTTGTTCGTGTACGCCGAGCGCAGCACGCCTCCGCCGCCGCGCTCGGGCCGGAGGATGTCCTGCGCGTCGCTGTACTCCTCGTGGCTGACGACCGACAGCGCGTGCACGGGCAGCACGTGCGAGGGGTGGATGCAGGTCTTGCCGAGCAGCCCGTTGGCCTGGTCGAGGGTGATCTCGCGCAGCAGCCCGTCCATGGCGTGCTCGATCAGCGCCTCGCGCAGCTCCTCCGCCTGCCCCTCCAGGAAGGGGCTGCGGCGCAGCTGCGGCTTGAACATGCGCTCCTGGACCCGGAAGTACTCCCACACCGGCCCGGTCACCGTGAAGCCGGTGCCGTCGGCCCGCCCCAGCATGTTCACCACGTCGGCGATCACGGAGGCGACCACCTGCACGTCGTACGCCGTCATGTCGGGGGCCCGGCGCAGCGCGTACGAGGAGCAGAAGTCCGTCACGCCGAGGCGCAGCGCGAGCACCCGGTCGCGGTACTTGTCGACGGCGCGGGAGATCCCCTCCAGGGTCTCGACGCGCGACTCCCGGTACAGCAGCTCGGGCGATTCCAGCACCGGCATGGCGAACAGGCGGCGCCCGCTCGCCGTCTCGGCGGAGGCGAGGGCCTCCAGGAAGGGCATGCCGCGTTCCTCGGTGAACTTCGGCATGACGAATCCGGACAGCACGCGGACGGCGGGCCCGAGGCGCTGTACGAGGTCGGGGATCTGCTCGGGGAAGCGGACCCGGACGAACAGCAGCGGAAGCTCTCCGGCGTCCGTGCGTCCCGCGAGGCCGGTGAACTGCCGGACCAGGTTCTCCTCGGCGCCCACGACCTCCGCGTCGTCGATGGAGTCCTCCAGGCACAGGACCATGGAGACCACGCCGCGCCCGGCCTGCTTGACGATGTCGTCGGCCAGCTGCGGCCTGGTCGCCGGGCTGTAGAGCGTGGCACCGAGGGCGGCCGACAGCACCCTGGACGGCGAGTCGGCGGTGAAGACGCTCGGCTCCCGGAAGAAGAGGCGCTGCCGCTCCTCAGGGGCGATGTGACCAAAATGACGCATAGGACTCCCCCGTGGCGGCTAGTCGGCCGGTTGTGATGTGGCCGGTAATAGTACGTATGGATCCATGTCAGGGGTTCCCACCTGGCATGAAGTTCAGGTAACTCGGGCATGTCGGGTACCCACCGATTCCGCGGCCACCCCGCGTTGTCGTGACCAGGACCGAGAGGGCAGGATGACCGCATGACGCACGCGATGTTGAAGGGGTCGAACGTCCCGCTGGACGCCACATCGGTGCGCGCCGTGCTGCGCTGGACGCCCGGGCAGGGTGTCCCTGATGTCGATGCCTCGGCGCTGCTCCTCGGCCCCGACGGTCGTGTGCGATCCGACGAGGACTTCGTCTTCTACAACCAGCCCCGCCATCCCTCCGGCAAGGTCTGGCGGCTCGGCAAGAAACGCGTAGCCGAGGGCCTGACCGACACGATCCAGACGGATCTGGCCGGTGTCGAGTCCGGTGTCGGACAGATTTACCTCGTCGCATCGGCGGACGACGTCACCTTCGACCGCGTACGGGATCTGCGCATCCTGCTGTACGACGCCGCGGTCGCGGACGGCGAACCGCTGGCGTACTTCGACATCAAGCCGGAGACCGGCGCGGAGACCGCGCTGATCTGCGGGGAGCTGTACCGGCGCGGTGAGGGCTGGAAGTTCCGCGCGCTCGGCGAGGGCTACTCCAACGGCCTGGTGGGTCTGGCGACCGACTTCGGGATCTCGGTGGACGAGGCGGAGGCCGAGGCGGCCGCCGCGGCGCCGGTGACCGGATCCGTACCCGACACCGCCTGGTCCGCGCCCGCCGGGGCTCCCGAGACGTCGGTGCCGTTGCCGCCCGAGCAGCCTGCGCCGGTGCCGCAGCAGCCCGCCTACGGGTATCCGCAGCCGACCAGCCCCAGCCGGCCGGCCTACGGCTACCCGCAGCCCCAGACCGCGCCGGCCGCGCCGCCCGCGTACGGATTCCCGCAGCCGGTGGGCGTCGGGGCCGACCCCGACTTCCGGCTGCCGCCGCAGGGGCCGCAGTTCCTCGGGCGTTAGGGAGGCGCCCCGGGCGACTACCGGTCCACCTTCGACTTGTAGCCCCGGCCCCACTGGAGTCCCCACCCGTACAGCCGGTCGAGTTCGGCCTGGAAGCCGTACACGAACCTCACCTCGCGGCGCACCGTCACCTCGCCCTTGTTGTTCTGGATCATCACGACGGCACAGGACCGCGCCTGCGGATGGCGCTCGTCGAGACCGATCTCGATCCGCGGGCCGTTGCTCGGGTAGAGCGTGATGATGGCGTGCGTACGGTCGAAGGCGGGCGTCTGGTCGTAGATGTAGACGAAGACCAGCAGCCGCTTGATGTCGTCGCGGTGGTCGAGGTTGACGAATGCCGTCTCGCCGGACCCTGAGCCGAAGCGGTCGTCGCCGCTGAGCTTGACGTACGGCGGGGCGTTGAGTTCGCCGAAGAAGCTGCCGAGCGGCTGGACCACGCCCTTGGTGCCGTCCGTCAGCTCGTACATGACGCCCAGGTCGAGGTCGACATTGACCATGCTCTGGGTGTGCGCCTGGACCACTTCCGGTTTGAAGGTGCGGAAGGGGTGGCGCAGCAGGCTGCCGCGCTGCGGCCCGCCTATGTCGGAGGTGCGCATCCGCCAGGACAGGTTGATGCGCAGATTGCCGGTGGCCGCGCCCTGCTTGGTGAGCGAGACCGTGTGGTTCCGCTTGGTCAGCTCTATGGAGTTGGTGGCCGCGCTGCCGGAGTCGAAGTCCACCGAGCGTCCGCGCCACAGGTCCTGCCAGATGCCCATTCCGCCCCCCACGTTCCTCGATATGCGGCGGGGCGGCCGTCGAGGACTCGTCCTCGACGGC
>NZ_JBHVWZ010000051.1:0-36759 GCF_042881985.1 Streptomyces sp. NPDC058246
ATATTGCAGAACGACGGCAACTTCGTCGTCTACAAGAGCACCGGGGGTCCCGGCATCGGCGGGGCCCTGTGGGCCAGCAACACCACCGCGGCGGCTAAGTGACGACTCGCCGCACCTGACTCCGCCCGGTCCCGGGCGGAGTCACCCGGCTGCACGGGATCCGCTACCTGTTCGCCTCTCGTAAGGTCCGGCGAAGGTCGCCCTGCGACCGGGAAGATGCCGCTCCGTGTCCGTGAGCGGACGCGAGAGGGCTGCGCAACGGCGCATGACCGGGATGTCAACGCGGCCATCAACCTCAAGCCACCGGGCTATCAGTTGCTGTCTGTGGAGTCGGCGTAAGTCCTCAACGGAGCAGTCTGGGCAGGCAGTCGGCAACGAAGCAGAAAACCTCACAGCGCGAGCCGTGAGAATCCCCCCGTTCACGAGGGGGAGAAGTCAAAGGGGTACCCAGTGTTCGTGACGGGCTGGCCGGGCAGCAGGCCGGGAGACCCATCCGTGCGCCGGGACCGCGCTCATGCAGCAGTACCGAGGGTGGCCTGAAGGCGTTCCTGGACGAGCTGGGCCAGAGCCATCGGCGTGATCAGCCCGGGATGTTCCTCGAAGGAACGGTCTGCAAGCTCGTAGGCCTTGCCCCAGGCGGGCTCGGGCACCTCGTGGCCATCGGCTCGGAGCTGGCTGATGTTGCGCTGCAAAGCGGGCTTCTCCCACATCACACGGTGCATGCTGGGAAAAAAGATCACCGGCCGGGGGGAGGCCAAGACGATGGCGGGGATCAGGTCGTGAGCCAGGCCGTGCGCGGCGGCGGAGAGTGTGGCGGCGCTGCACGGGAGTACGAGGATGACATCCGCGCCCATGGCGAGCTTCATGTGTCCGGAGGCGAACGCCTCATCGGGGTTCGAGCCGTCTACGACCTTGTCGGCGATGTGGCGGACGGCCTGAGGCGTCACGAAGCGTGCGGCGCTGGCGCTCATGACCACGGTTATATGGCATCGCATCTTCGCCCTGAGCCCGATAAGAAAATGGGGGAGGGAAAGCACGGCAGCAGCACCTGTCGCGCAGATGAGTACCCGCGGAGACATTTCCGAATCCAGCGGTTCGGGAGAGTTTCCAGTATTCGTCACAGTGGACTCCTTGGGGTTCGGGGGGAGTGGGGGTGAGGCGGAGCCGCTGAATGCGACTCCGCCCCGAAGGTGATCCATCAGCAGATCATGCGGGTCCCCAGGGCCGCCACGTCAGCGTTGAAGTCCGCGTCTTCGGCGCTTTCCTCGGCCGCAATCTCTTCCGCGCTCACGTAGACGTCGTAATCGGCGAAAATGCCCGTGATGTTCATTGAAGGACTTCTTTCTGTTCGGTGGTATTACTTCTGCGGTAGGCGGAAAACAGGCGGCGAACGGCCCGCGGTCCGGGGAGGATTTCTTACGGGAGAACTTCCAATACTGGGGAGTCGATGTTCCGCTCGTGGTATCCCGAAACCCTCGTAACACCAAAGTGCCTGAGATCTTCCTTATCGGGCATACGCCAGTCAGCGGATCCATCGGGGGAGACACCCCTCCCCCATACCGCCTGGGCCCGCGCCGATGACGTCGACCCGGTCCGAAAAGAGGGGTACCGAGTCGGCGGCAGGGAGCTGGGACCGCGTGCGGGTGCAGCAAGGGGAGCGGAGCCCGCCGCGCACGCTCGGTCAGGAGATGGTGCTCAGCACGGAGCCGAGGAGGGTGTCGTGCGGTAAGGGGCGGTCTACTCGGATGTGTCCCTCACGACGCAATGGGACGACGGGCAGCACTCGGGAACCGGCGAGGGACGGACGCCGATGTGCTCGAACTTGCCACCGTCCATCGTGTTCTCGATGCTCGCCGCACTCGACTTACAGGAGGCCAGCCGGGTGGCGATGACACCTGCCTCAAGAAGACCGGATCGTGATCGCGTTACGAGCTCATAGGAAATGATTTGAGCGAGGTGGCGCCCCGTTGCTACTTTCGTAGTGGACCGTGAAGTCGTCGTATGGAGGTGAGCCCCGTGAACACAGTTACCCATGGGTGCTCCCTCAACCCGCCACGGCCCGGCTGACGTTCGGTGTCGCCAGGAGCGCCTGAGATCGAGGCACTCCTGGAAGGAGACTCCGATGAACACGAAGCCTTTCACATCTGGCCTGAGCCAGAACGCTGTGGTGATCACGCGCGTCGCGGACAGGCAATGGCATGCCCTGGATGACGACCTGGTGGTCGGCCGCGGGCATGCGGAGCACCGGCCCGACGGACGCTTGTTCGTCAGCATCGACGCCTGGCACGACGCCACCTTCGACCGGCTCGCCGAGGCGATGCTGGCGGGACTGCCAGCGCCGCAATACACGGTGGTCGACGAAGCCGACGCCGAGCTGACGGCCGGCTGGCAGCGGGCCGGTTTCACCATCCGACGCCGCGAGTGGGAGTACGTCGTGCCGACCGACCCGCGGGTCACAGGGCTCGAAATGGTCCTGCCGCCTTCGGGCGTGACCATCGTGCCTGCCGGTCAGGCGGACGAGAGTCTGCTGCGGGCGGTGGACCGCGCGATCCGTGCCGAAGTCGAGGCGACCGTCGGGTGGCAGTCGATGCCCGCGGAGGTAATTCCTCGCCCCGAAGGCGACACGATCGTCGACCCGTCGAAGTACGCGGTGGCCGCGGCGCCGGACCGCTACCTGGGTCTGATCCGGGTGGTGACGGTGAACCGGCCGCGCATCGGGCTGGTCGCGGTCCGGGCCGGCGAGCAGCGCCGCGGCATCGCGCGGGCACTGCTGGCCCACGCGCTGGAGACGCTGCACCGCTCCGGGTTCGCCGCGGCCTGGACCGAAGTCCACGAGTCCAACCGAGCAGCCTCGGCGCTGTTCGAGGGCATCGGTGCCCGGCCGATGAGCAGCAACCTGGAGCTGGTGCGATGACGAAGAACAAGAACGTCATCGAAGTCGAGGGCAAGGTGGTCGAGTGCCTGCGCAGCGCCATGTTCACCGTGGAGCTCGAGAACGGCCACCAGGTGCTCGCGCACATCAGCGGGAAGATCCGCAAGAACTACATCAAGATCATGCTGGAAGACCGGGTGCTGGTGGAGCTCCCGCCGTACGACCTGACGCGCGGCCGGATCGTGTTCCGGTACCGGAACTAGCGGCGGTCGGCACCTTCCGCGGTAGCTGATCCTGGGGCCCCGGTCACGGCGCTTCCGTGACCGGGGCCCCGATGATGGTTCGCACGGCCGCGGCGGCCACCGCTCCAGCCGCCACCAGTAGGTCTGGCCCTGAGCCGAACCCCAGCTCCAGGTGCAGCAGTTGCCAGGCGACATCGTTGTGCAGCACGTACGGGATGCCCTGCAGACACAGCCGGTCCGGCACCGGCCGCGAGCCAGGAGCCTTCTCGGGCCAGGGTGGCAGCAGCAGCGCGATCAGCGCCCACAGGTCATCGTCCACCATCCACGGCCGGGTAGTCACACCATCCGGCCCGGCCGGAATTGGTCAGGGCCCCTTGTGGTCGGGGGACGCGTCGGCGCCGGCCGTAATCTCAGCAGGGCGAGCATCCAAGTTACAAGCCGTCAACTAATCGCGCACATATTGACAATGGTGCAGTGGCGAAAATTCGGCGCACTGGGTTGGATTAGTCGTCGACGTGGGGGTGGATTGAGTGGTCCTCAGAGGATGAGTAGCCCCTTGAGAAGAGACTTTGCCGGCTCTGTTGTCGCCCGAAGACGCCGTACTGGCTGCGAGGATGAGGCAGCGGCTTGTTGGACGCGGACACCTCGGGGGAACGGTGTCCTGCTTTGCTCGGTGCGAAGCACCCGGAACGTCCGGCAGCCTCAGCGGGAGCGGGCCCGCCAGGTGGAGGCGAGCCCCAACCCCCATACGGCGCACACAGCGTGAGCGTGTAATGGGCGCGTGGGACGAGTCGTGGATGTCTCTGTTCGAGCTGCTGCCGCTGACCTGGTGGGAGACTGATCCCGATCTGCGCATTACGGCTCATGGTGGGGGAACGGCACTGGACGCACTTGGCTTTGACGGCCTCGGCGCAGTGCCGGATGCGAGTCGTTCCTTGCAGGATCGTTCGGAGGTGCCCGCTGTGGACGCCGTGATGCACGGGCATGCACTGGCAGGCCAGACTGTCCGTTGGCGTGCGAAGAGCCGTGGCAGGTTGTTTGACGCTGCTGCTTGCCCGCGTCGGGACGCATTGGGTCACATCGTCGGCGTGTCTGGAGCGGCCGTCGATGTGACCGTCGGCATCGAGGAGCGCGAGAGGTATTCCGCCTTCGCCGCCTATGTGCCTGCGGCCGCGTTCGTCCGCGATACCGGCGAGCGGTATCTGTGGGTGAATGATGCCTACGCCTACCTGTACGCCACTCGGCCATCAATGATTATCGGCCGAAGACTCGAAGAAATCGTTCCGGCCGATGACGTGCCGCGATTCCGCTCTTTGGACCAGCAAGTCGTGGCTCACTCGCAGCCAATGCGCCACAGGATTTCCTTCCTCCGGCCGGACGGCGTTCCGGGGCAGGCCATCGGTCACCGATTCCCCCTGCGGAGCTCGCTCGGTCCTTGTGTAGGGGGTATCTACGTCGATGTCACCGACCATGTCCAGGCGCTCGAGCACAAGGCGCAAGCTGAGGAGGACCTCTGCGCGCTGCGTGACCGATCCGGTGCCGCGTCTATGACACTGTCTGCCAACGGGAGGATCGAACGGGCGAGTCCTGGGGCGGCTGAACTCCTCAGGACGACTGTCTCCGCCCTGGAAGCCAGTAACATTCGTGATCACTTGGCGCCCTTGACGCCCACAGAGGCCGAGCGTTTGCTGGCCGTGTGGAGTGCGTTGGTCCGCGGGCGGGCGATGCGGGATCGGGTCAGGCTGCGGTGCCGCACCACGAGAGGTGCGCTGCGGCTTGTACGCGTCGACTTGGCGGTGGCACGGGTAGCCGGCCGGTCGGCGCGACTCCTGACGCTGATGGCTCCGATCAGCGCGGAGCATCCCGACGTGCCGGACCTGACGCCTGTCCAGGAGCGGGTGCTGCTGGGCCTGGCACGGGGAGAGTCCAATGATGCCATCAGCTGCGCGCTAGGGGTCTCTCGGCAAGCCCTCGACTATCACTTGCGGCGCCTTCGCTTGCTCCTCGATGCGCCCTCCCGCTCCGCTGTCGTCGCCCGGGGCTACGCGCTGGGCATCCTTGATGCCTCGGTCTGGCCACCCACGTTCACCGACAGTGTCCGGGAAGCAGGGGGCGCATCGACGTGAGCGCGCTGCTGCGGCTTCCTGGCCCGGTGCGAGGCCATGTTGGAGTCCCGACACAGCGCGTTGACGCCGGAAGCCCCCGGAAGGGTCAGACGCCCCAGGCCGGAATCCCTGAACTGGCTCTGCCGGGATGACAGCCCGCAGCGTTGCAGCGATATGGCCAATTCGCCGACGATCAACGCGTTTGTGAGCGGAGGCCCTTGAGGAACAGCAACGGCGTGCCGATGAGCAGCACCGCAACGCCGATGATCGCTCCCCATCCGGCGTAGAAGAGGCTGGACCAAAGCACCCAGAGAGAAGTGAGAGCAAGGACCGCCGGCGTCACCGGATAGAGCGGCACGCGGTAGTGAATCTCGCCGCCGGTTTCGCGGCTGCGGAAGATGTAGATCGAGATTGCGACCAGCAGCATGAAGAACCAGAACACTGGCGCGGTGTAGGCGACCATCGCCTGGAACCCAACGCGTGTGGCGGCCCCGAAGACCACCAGTGCGGCTGACACAGCGCATTGCAGCACAAGCGCGTTGGCGGGGGTGGAACCATGCTCCTTCCACGTACCGATCGAGCGCAGCGCGGCCACATCACGGCCGAGCGCGTAGTACGAGCGCGAACCGGTGATGATCAAACCGTTGAGCGTGGTCAGCGTGGAGAGCACGACGACCACACTCAGGATCGTCGCGCCGGTGTCGCCGGCGACGATGCGCATCATGGAGGCGCCGACGGCGTTGCTGTTGCGGATGCCGTCGAGCCCCAGCGCATGCAGATAGGCAAAATTGATTGCGAGGGACACTCCGATAACGATCAGAACGCCAACGACCAGGGCGCGGGCCATGTTGCGTCTGGCGTCCTGAAGCTCGCCTGAAAGATAGGCGGCTTCATTCCAGCCGCCATAGGTCAAGAGAATGAACATCATCGCGAGGCCGATGCTGCCCTAGGAGGTGTCGTGGGGTGTCCCCGTGCGTGGCGCCGGCGCGGTCGCGACAAACGCGGAGATGATGATGCCAAGCATGGAGAGCACGGTGATGATCTCAATGACCTTCTAGGTCAGCTTTCCTGGCGTGGTGCCCATGTAGTTGATGAGAGTGAAAATGGCGATCGATACGAGGGCGTAGAGACCCGGGCCGTACGGCCGGAGCGGCCATACAACGTTCGCATAATCGCCCATCACAAAGGCCGCGGCGGCGATGGCGCCGGGCTGGATCACGCTGCAACGTGCCCAGGCGAACAACAGTGCCACTCTGGGTCCGTAAGCTTCACGCAGGAATGCGTATTCGCCGCCGGCGTTGGGTCGCGCGCTGCCGAGCTCGGCATAGCAAACAGAACCGACCACCGTGACCAGTCCGCCCAGTAGCCAAAGCAACATGAACACTGTCTCGTCGCTCGAGTAGTTCGCGACGAGCGACGGCGTCTTGAAGATGCCGATTCCGAGGACGATGCCGACCACCATGATGGCGACGTCGGTGGGCGTCAGGCTGGCCGGGGGAGCAGCGCTGACAGTTTCAGGCACGGGGCACCTCGGGATGTTGGAAGCAGCGAATCCGGGAACGCCGTTCGGTCACTCGGTTTACAGCGCACCTTGCCAATGGACGAGCGTCGTCGGTGAATTGAAGGTCAATTCTAACGAACCTATGCGGTCGTGTTTGTAGGACGCGACGGACCAGCCCGGGCAAATGGCGGTGTTGACATCGGCCGGGTGCACACGGAGCCTTTTCCAACCTGCTCGCCGCGAGCGTGGTGCTTGACTGGTCATGCACCTTCGGTGCCCACTCGCTCCGCGGACTGGAGCAGGTACTCGGGCAGTTGTGCACCGGCCGCCAACACCTCGATGCCGATGAGGCGGCCCTGCTCGTCGAAGTCGAGGTTGACCATCCCAACCGCATGACCGTCATCGCCAAAGCCATTCCCACCCTGGAGAAGCAGCGCTGAAAACGCTCAGTGGACGTCGAAGGCGGATATTCTCAAGCCGGCCGCGATCCGAGCGAGGGTGTCGTGGCGGTGTAGGTCTACCAGCGCGACGAGTGCGCGCCGGTGCGGCGGGAGTTTGCAGCGCCTGTCACCCTCACGGGTGACGATGAGCATCGTGACCCAGTCGACCAGGGTGTGCGGGAGGTCGAGTGCGGCGGAATGGGGAACCAACAGAGCTCCTGTGCCGGTGGGTTGAGGCGTCGAACACCTCCCTCAATAGCGGGCCCGACTATGGGAGGTGTGAAACCAAGCTTCAGTGGCGAGTCCATTCGGTGATCCGTCAACCGTTTGCTCAGGGGAGTTCGGTGATGCTGAGCGCGAAGTCCAAGTTCCCCACCCCGTGGTTGGCGAGGCCCACCGTGACCACGCCCGCTCCTTCCAGCCAGTGCGCCATTTTCAGGCCGCCGACGTCTAGGGGGCGCAGCCCGAGGCTCTCGATGAACGCCTCCACACTTGCCTTGGCCTGCGCATTATCGCCGGCGATGAAGACGTCGGGCCGACCCTTCTCCAGGACATGACGGAAGATGGTGTTGAACGCCTTCACCACGCTGGCGCCGGCCGGGGCCGCCTTGGCGACTTCCTGCGCGATCGAGGTCTCCTCGCGGTGGGCCAGCCCGTCGAACGTGGAATTGAAGGGATTGCTGATGTCGACGATGACCTTGCCCGCGAGAGCGTCTCCGTACTGGGCGACGACCGGCACGACACCGTCGTACAACAGGGCCACGATGACGATGTCCCCGGCCGGGGCGGTGCCCCATTCTCCCGTCGTGGCGCCGCCGCCGAGAGCCTTGGCCAGTTCAGCGGCCTTGAACTGATCGCGACCCATGACCTCGACGGTGTTGCCGCCCGCTACCGCCCGCGCGCCGATGGTGCGGGCCATGTTCCCGGTGCCGATGATGCTGATGTTGCTCATGAGATGTCCTGCCCTGGTTGGGGGTTGTCCGGTTCAGATGGCGGTGGTGCCGCCGTCGGCGACGAGTTCCATGCCGTTGACGTAGCTGGAGTCGTCGGAGGCGAGGAAGAGGGCGGCGGTGGCGATTTCGTCGGGGCGGCCCATCTGGCCGCGGGGGATGAGGGACTCGAACTGGCGCTTGGTGGCCTCGTCGAAGAGTTCTTCCTGCTTGGCGGTGGCGACCTGGCCGGGAGTCAGGACGTTGACGCGGATGCGGCGGTCCTTGAGTTCGTTGAGCCAGATGCGGGCCCAGGCCTGCTGGACGGCCTTGCTGCCGGCGTAGACGCTCCAGCCGGGGAAGGCGCCGAGGGAGGCGTTGGAGCCGGTCATGAGGATGGAGCCGCCGTCGTTGAAGAGCGGGAGGGCCTTCTGGACGGTGAACAGGGTGCCGCGGGCGTTGAGCCCGAACCAGGTGTCGAACTGGGCCTCGGTGATCTCGCCGAGCGGGGCGGGCTCGCCGCCGCCGGCGCTGGCCCACAGCACGTCGAGGCTGCCCTTCTCCCGCTTGACGGTGTCGTACAGGCGGTCCAGGTCGTTCAGGTCGGCGGCGTCGCCCTGGACGCCGGTGACGTTGCGGCCGATCTGCTTCACGGCCTCGTCCAGGGCGTCCTGGCGGCGGCCGGTGATGAAGACGTGCGCTCCCTCGTCGACGAACAGCTTCGCGCCGGCCAGCGCCATGCCGGTGGTGCCGCCGGTGATGACCGCGACCTTGCCGTCAAGCTTTCCCATGGTTGCTCCCTGAGGTCGGTGGTGCCGTGCGCACCTGGGACGACGGTGTTATGTACACCGCCCTGTGTACGTACCGTACGGGGCGGGCGGCCGGGGCGCAAACTATGTACACCGGTCGTTACCCAACGGGGGTACCATGGACCCATGACGGAGTTGGAGAAGGGCCCCACGGGCCGCCGCCGCGGCCGGGGCGCCCGCGAACGCATCCTCAGCGCGTCCCAGCAGCT
The DNA here is from genome assembly GCF_042881985.1 of Streptomyces sp. NPDC058246. Classification (NCBI taxonomy): domain Bacteria; kingdom Bacillati; phylum Actinomycetota; class Actinomycetes; order Kitasatosporales; family Streptomycetaceae; genus Streptomyces; species Streptomyces sp. NPDC058246. Next base: position 9,108 of record NZ_JBHVWZ010000051.1, read on the forward strand.
GTTCCGCGAGCAGGGCATCAACCGCACCGGCATGGACCAGCTCTGCGCGGCGGCCGAGGTGTCCAAGCGCACGGCCTACCAGCACTTCACCGGCAAGGACGAACTCGTCGCCGAGTATCTGCGCCGGTTCGACCCCTCCGTTCTGTCCGGCGTGTTCGACCGCCCCGACCTCACGCCCCGCGAACGGCTTCTCGCCGCCTTTGACATCCCCCCCACCACCCCCCTGTGCCCCTACATCGGCGCCGCCGTCGAACTCCACGACCCCGAGCACCCCGCATCCCAGTACGCGCGCGACTACAAGAAAGCCGTCGCCGCGCGGCTCGCGGACACCGCCCGCGAAGCCGGCGCCGCCGACCCTGAACGGCTCGGCGAGCAGCTCGCGCTGCTCATCGACGGCGCCGCGGCCCGCACCCGGGTCCTCAACGCCGACGCCTTCCCCACCGCCGCCGCCATCGCCGCCGTCCTCATCGACAACGCCATCCCCGCCACAGCCGGCGATGACCGACGACGGGAGGAAGTGTCGAGTTGACGTGGCACATCGCGGCCGGTCTGGACGTGCTGCCGATCACGCGGCTGGACCCGCTGGTACGCGACACCAGCCGTCCGGCCCCTGGCCCGCACCTGCTGACTTTTACGGAACTGGCCGCCCGCCTGCTGAAGGCCGCAGCAGCCGCCGGGGAGACCGGCTAGCCCCCGAGGACCCGCCGACGTGGTCGGCCTGGCTTTGCTGGCCCCGCACGCTGCCGTAGTGCTGAACAGCCTCAGCGCTCTGCCGGACAGCTCAACGGCACGGGAGCCCTGTCCGTTGCGGACCTCGCCCTCACCCTGCCGCCGTCACCCGCTCAGTGGCCACGCTGAAAATGCTCATGGATCGCAGGGATACATGCGCGCGGACTTCACGCCGGCCCGCGGTTCGGTGAGGTATGTACGTTGCGTTCACGGTCTTGTCGTCGGTGACTCTGACGTCTGTCACGGTGAGCGGTCTCCCTTGCTGTCGTTGATGGTGGCGACTGTCCTTCTTCTGACGGAGCTGTGGGCGGCCGGTCTGCTGGACATGAACGGCGCCGCGATCGGGACTCCCGTGTCAGGACCGCAAGGGGGGCTCTGCAGTATCAGGGTGTCTTTGAAATAGCCGTGGCGGGAGCTTGCGGCGGGGGCGTCCCAGCGGGTGACGATGAGTGGGTGACGCACTCGACGAGGGCATGTGCAGCCCGAGTGCGGCAGGAGAAGCAACCAACAAGGCCCCAGCGCCGGTGGGTTGAGGCTTTGGACTCCTTCCTCAACCCGCACGCGATGCTTGTCCGCTCTGACTTCGGCCATCCCCTCCACGCGTGGGACAACGACAATCGCCGACTCAGCCCGCTGCCGGAGCACAAAGGTCCAATGCTTTCGGTAGTGCGTGGCCTCAGACTGCAGGCGCGTCCACCACTTCGTCCCCCGATCAGCCTACGGCGCGATCGAAGCGCACTGAGCAGAATTGTGGTCCGGGGGGTGGCAATGGAAAGGATGACAGCAATGGCCACTCGGATCATCAGGGCCATCAAGGACACGTTTCACCACCTTGACCGTTTCGGGTACTACATGCAGGCGGCTCCGCTGGGCGGCCCACCTGGCCCTCCCCCACCGCAGGCAGTCGCCTCGACCCAGCCGGGACACGAGCGGATCAGCGACGCTGACAGCGACGATCGACACCCCTGACGCGGCCAACGACACGAAGGCCGCCCAGTCGACCGCCTGTCCGATGGGCGACATCCTTGGCGCCTGAAGCACTAAGCACTCCCTGCACCACAGGGTCGGCGGCGCCAAGGGTAGGTTTCTACGCCGTCTACGCTGGATTGATGGCGGTCGCGGCGGCAATCGTGCTCATCCCCGGCTCCCCGCTCGGCCTCCTCACCCAGGGAGTGCAGACCCTCGCCGACGCGCTGCTGCCGTCGGCGTCGGTATTCCTGCCGCTGTGCGACGACTGCCAGGTACTGGGACCGTGGGCGAACAGCCCGAAGGCCAACGCCTTCACTGCGGCCGTTGTAGGCGTCTTGGTGGTGCTCTCGGTCATCCTTTAGGCGTTCACGGTCCAGGGCAGACGTGCGGGCGTCACGGCGAGTTCGTCCTGGATGCTCGGTAGTGCGAGGTTCACGGACGACCGGTTCAGCACCTGCAGTAGCTGGGCTGGCGCGATCACCAGCGGCGGCACCATCTCACCGCCAATTTGCGCCAGTTCCTTGATGCCGGGGATTCCGTGTATCGCGGGCGTATCGAAAATCGCATACGCCACCGGAACGGCCCTCCGTCTCCACTGGGGGTATGAACCACAACGCATCCCTGTCAGCACCGCCCCGCCGCACGCGCGGGATCGTGCTCCTCAGCCTGGCGATCCTCGGCATGGCGGGCGCCGTGTTCGTCGTGCGGCGGCCGCTCATGATGTCCGCTCCGATGTGCATGGCCGGACGGTGGCACGGCTGCTTCGATACGTTCAACGGCGTGGTGCTCGTCACGTTGGTCGCGCTGCCGTTGGCCGCGCTGGTGGTGTGGGCTCTGGCGCGCCGTCGGCGTGCCGCCGGTGTCCCATCGGCGTGGCGGATGTCGCTGGCCGAGGTGGGCATGGTCCACGGGACGGTGCCGTTCCTATGGATGACCATGATGCCGGGCGGCGGGGCCGGCACCGTGCCCGCCCGGGTGAGCCTGGTACCGCTGCGTGACCTGGTCACGATGGGGCCGGCCGGGATCGTCGGCAACCTGCTGATCTTCGCGGCGCTGGGGTTCTTCGCCCCGATGCGGTTCACCGCGCTGGCGTCCGTACCGCGGATCCTGGCGCTCGGGGCGGGCTGCTCGGTCCTGGTCGAGACCGCACAGTACGTCCTGCGGCTGGACCGGGTGTCCTCCGTGGACGACGTACTGGTCAACGCCGTCGGCGCCGTGCTGGCCGCGCTGGCGTCGCGCCGCTGGTGGCGCAATACGGCGGAAGCGCCGTCGGACCAGTCTCGCCCCGCGCCGGCACCGGCACGCTGAGTCGCGTGCCCGGTGTGCACACGTCCTTGCATACGTCGGCGATAAGTTGTGCTGCTTAGGCTTCAGACATGCGCGTACTGATCGTGGAGGACGAGCCCTACCTGGCCGAAGCCGTCCGTGACGGCCTGCGGCTCGAGGCGATCGCCGCCGACATCGCCGGCGACGGCGACTCCGCCCTGGAACTGCTCAGCGTCAACTCCTACGACCTCGCGGTCCTCGACCGCGACATCCCCGGCCCCTCCGGCGACGAGGTCGCCCGGCGCATCGTCGCCTCCGGCAGCGGCATCCCGATCCTCATGCTCACCGCTGCCGACCGGATCGACGACAAGGCTTCCGGGTTCGAGCTCGGCGCCGACGACTACCTCACCAAACCGTTCGAGCTGCGGGAACTCGTCCTGCGGCTGAGGGCGCTCGACCGCAGACGCGCGTACGCACGGCCCCCGGTCCGCGAGATCGCGGGCCTGCGGCTCGACCCCTTCCGCCGGGAGGTCTTCCGCGACGGACGCTACGTCGCGCTGACCCGTAAGCAGTTCGCCGTCCTTGAAGTCCTCGCCGCCGCCGAGGGTGGGGTCGTCAGCGCCGAAGAGCTGCTGGAACGGGCCTGGGACGAGAACGCGGATCCCCTCACCAACGCCGTGCGCATCACCGTCTCCGCACTGCGCAAACGGCTCGGCGAACCATGGATCATCGCCACGGTGCCCGGCGTCGGCTACCGGATCGACACCGGCATGCACACCATCGCCCCCGGCAGGGACACCACCGACCCCGGCAGTACGCATGCCTAGACGCCCAGGGCTCAGCGCCCGACTGAAACTCACCCTCAGCTATGCCGGGTTCCTCGCCGTCGCCGGCGCTCTCCTGCTGGCCGTGGTGTGGGTGTTCCTGCTGCGCTACGTGCCCGACAACTCCCAGGGCCTTCTCGGGATCGCGCCCAACCGCTACCTCCTTGTGCGCACCTTCGCCCCCGCCGCGGCCGTGGCGATGGTCTTCCTGCTCGTGTTCGGCCTCGTCGGGGGATGGATCCTCGCCGGCCGGATGCTCGCCCCACTCACACAGATCACGGATGCGGCACGGATGGCCGGGAACGTGTCGCTGTCCCACCGGATCCGCATGAAGGGCCGCCAGGACGAATTCCGTGAACTCTCCGACGCGTTCGACTCGATGCTCGAACAACTCGAGTCCCACGTCGCCGAGCAGCAGCGGTTCGCCGCGAACGCCTCCCACGAACTGCGCACCCCGCTGGCGATCTCGCGGACGCTCCTCGACGTCGCCCGCAAGGACCCCACGCGGAACCGGGGTGAGCTCATCGAACGTCTGCACGTTGTCAACACGCGGGCGATCGACCTCACCGAGGCCCTCCTGCTGCTCAGCCGCGGCGACCGCGGAAACTTCACCCGCGAGAGCGTCGACCTCTCTCTCATCGCCGAAGAAGTCGCCGAAACGCTGCTGCCCCTCGCCGAACAGCGCCGGATCACGTTCGACGTCACCGGCGAGGCGGCCAGGACCAGCGGCTCCGCGGAGCTCCTGCTGCGGATGGTGACGAACCTCGTCCAGAACGCCATCGTCCACAACCTCCCCGCCGGCGGCACCGTGACGGTCCACACCGAGGCGCACGGCGACACGAGCGTGCTACGGGTCGAGAACACGGGCCATCGGCTCCCACCGGAACTGGTACCGACCCTCACCGAACCCTTCCAGCGCGGCACGGAACGCGCACGCACCGACGAGCACGCCGGCGTCGGCCTCGGCCTGGCCATCGTGCACAGCATCGTCCGCGCCCACGACGGGACACTCGACCTCGTCCCCCGCCCCGCAGGCGGTCTCCTCGTCACGGTCCGGCTTCCCGGCACGCCGTAGGCATGGCCCCCGAGCGGGGCCCTTACGGCTCAGTCCGCGATTGATGGTGGGTGTAGCTCCGTCTCGGGGGCAGCTGATCTGGGGTGTTGCGACGAGCGTTGACCAGCCCGGGGTGTTGTGATGAGCGGTGCTCGGTCGGGATATTCGCTGGTCGCCGCTTGTTGATGGTGGTCATACTGCCGCGATGGATCCAGTGACTCTTGAGACCGACCGTCTGGTGCTGCGGGCCTTCACACCTGCCGACGTGGATGCGGTGTACGAAGCCTGCCAGGACGAGGACATCCAGTTCTACACCCCGGTGCCGGTGCCGTACCGGCGTGCGGACGCGGAGAAACTCGTCGGCGAGAAGCTGCCCGCTCAGTGGGCCGAGGACAGGGACTACACCCTCGGCGCATTCCGCAAGGACACCGGCGCCCTGGTCGGCTCGTACTGCCTGACCCTCATCAGCCGCGGCGTCTGGGAGCTCGGCTACTGGGCGGTCAAGGAGCAGCGCGGACGCGGATACTCCGTGGAGGCCGCTCGGGCCCTGTGCGACTGGGGCTGGGCCACGCTCGACGTCCACCGCATCGAGTGGTGGGCCATGGCCGGGAACACCGGCTCGCGTGCCGTCGCCGAGAAACTCGGCTTCACCGTCGAAGGGACACTGCGCAGTCGCAGCATCGCCAACGATGGCAAGCCGCACGACTGGTGGGTAGGCGGACTGCTGAGGCCCTGATGCTCGGGCCGGTGCTTCGCCGGCTGCGCTTGCTCTTCTGTAGGGGAGTTCCCAGCTCGGACAGTTCGCGCTGAAGAGCCACACCCATCGATCATCGGCGGGCAGCCGTGACGTGGCAGTGGCCGCACGGGTTCTTCGAGTGTGACCAAGAAGTGGGCCCGTGCGGCCTTGACCCATCCTGCCTTCTGCGGCGTCTCGCGTGCACATTTCGGCGGTGTGATCGAAGAGTTGGCCGATCTGTGGCTCGCCCGGCGCGAGTCGGAGCTTCGTGAGCGGGGCGGTGCCGAGCGGCAGCGGGAGGCCGGTGCCGGCCCGAAGCACGACCTGGTCTTCACCGACCGCCTGGTCGTCACCCTGGTCCACCTACGCACCGGGCTCCCGCACGCCGCGCTCGCCGAGCTGTACGGCTCGCCCGCTCCACGATCTCCCGCGCCATCGGGGAGATCCGCCCCTTGCTGGCCATGCGTGGCTTCGCGATCCCCGACCACTCCGGCGTGCGACTTCGGACCCTGGCGGACGTGTTCGCCTACGCCGAGGCCGCGGGGATTCGGTTGCGGATCGACGGCGCCGAGATCCAGGTTCGCCGCCCGAAGGCAGGCAGGCCGGGACGGCGGGCGTTCGTCTCCGCCAAGAAGAAGCAGAACACCATCAAGACCCCCACCATCAGCGACGGCCAGGGCCGTCTGCTGTGGTCGGGTGCGGACCGCCCGGGCCGCATGCACGACCAGACCGCGATGCGCACCGAGGGTATCGCCGAGCAGTTCCGGCTCCACCCGAAGGTGACGGCTGAGGTCGACGAGGGCTACCGGGGGCTGGCCAACGAGTTCCGTGACCAGATCAGCGCCCCTCCGAAGAAGCCGAAGGGCGACGCGCCGCTCGGCGAGCAGTACGCCTGCCGGGAGATGCGCCGACGGCAGTCCTCGGAGCGGATCTGCGTCGAGCACGCCAACGCCGAATTGCGGCAGAGGCGCCCGCTCCAGCGCTACACCGGCCCACGCGAGGACTACGCAGCGACCCACCAGGCGATCGCTTCATTGGTTTCGGACCGTTCGGCTCGCCGACCGACCCGCCGCAAGCCGAGCACCGAGCTCGTGCTCGCCCGGCAGGCTGCCTTCTGATCAACCACCAGCCGACCCGCCAGGCCAGCACGGCCACACCTCAATCGCGGACCAAGTCGTTAGATCGTTGACTGGAAGTTCCGTGCAGGCCGGGGTGACCTGTGGCAGCGATTGGTCAGCGGACCTTCGAGAGGCTTTTGGCTTCATTCCGCGGTTACAAAGCAGCCTGAACGATCTCGTGCATGGTTGGCGGTCGGGCATCGCGTCGAGAACACCCTGTCCCGGCTGAAGAACTCGCGAACCGCGAGGGAATGCCGGTCAGGCGTGAGCCGTCAAGATCATGTACGGCGCGATCCGGTTCTCCGCCGGGGCTTCCTCCCCGGGGCTGTCGGCAGGGAGCGTGGGCAGGTCCACTGCGGGGGAGGGGAAGCCTGCCTCGGTGAGGAAGGTCCGGTAGCGATCGAGGGAGCGGTAGTACGTGGCACTGGTCATCGTGGTGCCATCGCGCAGACGCAGCAGCGCGGCCATGGTGTCGCCGTCGGTGTACACGGATCCTGGCTCGCCGTAGCACAGGGTGGAGAAGGCCACCCCAGTCGCCGCCGGGTTGAGGTCGGCGAGGAGGTACGGGGCGCCAGGGCGCAGGACGCGGTGGATCTCGGTAGTGAGGCCGGCCAGCCGGCCGTCATCGGGGTCGGTGCAGTACACCAGGCAGCACACGGCGGCATCGACGCTGTTGTCGGCGAGCCAGTTCAGGGTGCGGCCGTCGAACTGCCGGTAGGAGATACGAGGGTGTGGGCGATCGGCCCGAGCGATGTCCAGCATGTCCGCCGAGAGGTCGAGAGCCTGGACTGTCCACTCCCCGGTACCGGCGAGCTGCGCCGCGATCGCGCCGGTGCCGCACCCGATGTCCAGGACCAATCGGTCAGGACCTGAGCCGCCGCCGAGCCGTTGCAACACAGCTGGAAAGATCAGCTTCTCGGCCAGCCGCATGTCGCGGTCTCGGTAGGCATCGGCTGCGGCAGAGCTGGCCCAGCCGAAGGGATCGTCGTCGGCGATCAAGGTCGCTGTCTCCTGCGCTGCACCGGGCCCGGACCGTTGAAGAGGGGCGATTCAGCGGCAGCCTGACACACGACAACGCCTGAGCGTTTGAGGCGCAGGAAAGATTCCCCCGAAATCGTGTCTGCTATGCGGACGGTTGACGTGGCGAGAGCCGAGCGGCAGTTGGCCAGCCAGTCGGCCGGCTAGGGGCGCGCCGGGGTTTTTGTGTTGTGGGTCTGGGTGTTGCAACTGTTGTGGTCACGCTGGCCCAGGTGCGCGGTCTGTTCCTCTTCCGTCGTTGTTCACCGTGCGTGGTACTGCGCTGTCGGTGACGGTTGACGTTTGGGGCGTCCGGGCTGCGAAGGAGCGGATTTGTAGCAGGTGGAGTTGGTGGGTGGGGTCGAGGAGCCATTCGATGTCGAGGGGGGTGTTGCGGTGGGGACCGGCCTGGAAGTGGCCTTGTAGGAGTCGGCCTGCGAGTGCGAGGTGGGAGAGGTGTTCTTTGACGGAGGCGTCGACGTCCTTTTCGGCGTCGCCCAGGTTCAGGGTGCGTCCGCCTCCTTCGACGGTGTTGTAGAGGTGTTGGATGGGCAGCGTGCGGCCGGTGACCACCCTCTCGGGTGAGCCGGGTGTGAGGTTGACGCTGACGTGGCGGTAGTCGTCCGGTCGGGTGGTGTTGCAGGTGACCATGACGCCGCCGTAGGCGGCTTCGTGTCGCCGGTGGACGATGACGCCCATGTAGGTGTCGGCCGGTGGAATGCCTGCCTGGTGGCGGAGCCGGACGCTGCGTGAGGAGAACAGCGAGGCCCATACTCGGCGTACGGCGTCGGCGAGTCCTGCTTCGCCGCTGACGTGGGGGACGGATTCGTAGAGTCCGGCGGCGGAGAATCCGGGCAGGTCTTCTGCGTTGGACGAGGAACGTACGACCAGGGGAGAGGTGCCCGGCAGGTCTCGCACGAGTATGTCGTGCAGCCGGTGGAGCATCTCGTCGGGCAGGGGGGTGTGTCGCACGAGGATCCTCAGTTCGGCGCACACGGTGTCGACTGCCTCGAACGCATCCAGTTCGAGGGCCATTTTGAGCATGCCGATGCGTTGTTGGATGTTGGGGGAGCGGGCGAGGAAGCGCTCCTGCCAGGCGAACGGCAGGGCGACCCCCTCGGGGGCTTGGACGTTGCCGGCGAGGAATGCTGCGGCGTGTTGGGCGAGCTGTTCGCGTGGGGTGTTGCCGGGCGCGCCGAGTCGCTCGGCGAGGTGGTCGAGTAGATGTGCGGCGGGTGGTCTGGGCTGGGCGTAGAAGTCGGTCAGCTGTGCGGAGCCTTCTCGGAGGACGTGGTGGAGTTCGCCGAGGTGGGCTGCCTTGGTGCCGTAGCCGACCCGGTCGTCGGCGCGCAGCTGTGACAGGGGAGCGGCGTCGAGGCGTTCCATGCGCGGCGTGCCGATGAAGACCTCCAGACCCGACTGCTGTGGCGTGGGGGTGTCGGCGGGTTCGTCGGCCCTGCTCAGCTGAGCGCCGTCGAGGGTGACGCTGTAGCGCACCCAGGCGCCGTCGAGCTGGTCGGATCCGACGCGTTCGGCGATGTCGCGGACGACGGCGTTGGGGATGTCCCAGCCGGCGGCGAGTACGTTGGTGTGTGACAGGGGTGCGGTGGGCAGGCCGCTGATCAGGCCGGCGACCCGGGGGATGCCGTCGGGGATCACGGGCATGGCGAGGATGTCGTGGGAGTCGATGCCGCCGTGCTGCAAGGCCTTGCGGTAGTCCTCGTCCGACGCGAAGAACCGCAGACGTCCGCAAGTCTCGCCGACGTTGAGTGCCGCATAGTCGACGTCCGTGTAGAGCTGGTGCCAGGCGATGCGGGGAACCTCGCTGTGCGGGACGTCGGCCAGTGCCTGCTCCTGCCCGTGGTTGGCGGGCTTGAGGAACAGCGACAGTGTCTCGTCCAGGCGCCGGCGGACGAAGGTGTAGAACTCCGTCAGCAGCTCGCGTCCCATGGTGTCCGCCCCGACGGTCTCCAGCACCATGAACTGGCGTTGCTCTGCGCTCTGGTCGGCCGCCTTGGGATGCCAGCACAGCACGCCCAGCAGGAAGCGGCGTTCGGGATCCTGGTAGACGCTGTGGCTGAGGGCTTCGAGGTCGGTGTGGACGTCGGCCCAGGTCTTGCCGAGGATCCGCTCGGCGATGTAGTGGGTGTGCAGGGCGTACTCGGTGCTGTCCAGCACGTGCCACTGCTGCTTGTCACGGTCGACGACGACCTTGACGTAGGGTCGGCCGGCGAGGATGCCGCTCAGACGTCTGAAGCGGGGCATGTCCAGTACGTCGGCACCGGGCGCCGGTTGCGCCTGCGGCAGGTGGTCCTCCACTTCGCGCACGATCCGCCCGCAGTCGCTCATGAGGGTGTCGACATCGGGGGCCTTGAGGAAGCAGACGGCCGCTGTGTTGCCGTTTCCTGCCGTGGGGTCGTATGCGGGGACGGGGAAACCGTCCGGCAAGGACAGCTCGGGCACCGGTTCGCACGTCGCGCCGGGCGAGAGGAGAGCCGGCCAGGACACGGCCGGGAAGTCCCACGCGTGCACCTGCTGCCAGGGCCGCATCTCACCGAAGGGCACCACGGCCAGGGAAGCGGCCGCGCCCTCGCCCTCGGTGAGCAGGTGCGGGGGGTAGGTGACGGGTCTGCCCAGCAGCTGTTGTACGAGCATGCCGATCATGTCCAGGCCGAAGACCTCCTCTACCTGACGCATCGTCAGGGCATTGCCTGGGCGTGCCGCGGTCCCGAGCACCCACCGTGCGCCGCTCGGCCCGAGTTTGAGCGTGGTGTGCACGGCGCAGGTCTCGAGCCGGAGGGCGTCGACAGCTCTGCGCGCCGTCCGCTCGATGCTTCGCTGGAGATCCTCCTGGAGTGCCACGGGCGAAACGCTCGCCCGCTTCGTGAACGACATCACTGTTGGCAGGCGGCCGCTGATGCACAACGGGTGGTAGGTGCCCTGCGCGACGATGCCTTCGACGCTCACCTGGTCCCCCCAGCCCGGCTGCTCGAACCAGCCGTACGTGGTGCCCACGGCGATCTCTTCCAAAAGGAACTTCTCACGTTCCTCGTAAGCCGCAGAACCCAGTTCGGTGTAGCCCAGGCGAGCCATCTTCCTCAGCGATTGAGGCGCGTGCCGCACGGCCCGGAGGGCTTCCGCGACCGTGTACACCTTGACGTACGCGCCCGGTCCGGCGCCCCGCACGGGCTTGAGCAGCAGTGGCGGGCGCAGCGAGGCGAAGGCATCGGGCACGTCCGAGTCGTCGTCGATCACGGCGAAGGCCGGCTGTGGCACCCTTGCCGCGTGCCAGGCGGCACGCATCATGTGCTTGTTGCGTGCCGCTTGCACCTGAGGGCCGGGACCGGCCAGATGCAGGGCCTGGCAGGCACGGGCGACCGCCACGACGGCGCACTCCGACAGGGTCAGAACCGCATCGCACCCCAGCTCACGCGCATGCTGCACGATGACCTCGACGATGTCGTCCCTGTCCTTCGGCCGGGTCACCTGCCTCACGGAGGCGCAGTACGGCAGCGGCACGTCCTGGTAGGCCTCCGGCAGCGGACTGACAGCCAGCATGTGCACCTCGGCATGTGCCGCCACCCTGGGCAGGGTGTAGTCCAGAGGCGGCCCGCCGAACGCGTGAACGAACAGCACCGAACTCACGTGATTTCCCCCAGAGTTGAGCGGCCCTCCAGGAACCCATGGCAGGGCCTCGCCGAGCGCCGTATGTGATGACGGCAAGCCAACCACGCCTACGGGACCCGATCGTCAGCAGCGGACCGGAACCTGTTTGGCATTCGCCAACGCGATGCCGGCCCGGCCGCGGGCCCCGCACCGATTCGAACCGCCGCTCCCCGGGCGAAGTGAGCGCGCACCTCAAAACATCCGGCAGTACAGCCGATCACACGACTTGGACATGCCCAGGTGTTGAGCGTGCCTGCGCGTGGTCAGTGGCTCGCGAACGAAGCGGCACCGTGGCACGACGGAGAATTGAGGACTTGGAAAAGACCGCCGCCTTCTTCGCGAAGGAGTCGACGAAGCAGCCATGCGCCACACGTCATCGCCGCGGAGAAGGCCACCGAGAACAGCCCCATGGGCCACAGCCTCACCCTGATGTGCAACGGGCTCGGGGGTGTCCCGGTCGGGCTGCTACTCCACTGTCGCCGCCCGGCCGGCAGCCCAGGAGCGGGCCTGCCGGATGTGACCAGCCACCCGCACGGCGCGCTGCCCACCGCCCCGGCACGGCCGGGCAGCGGCCGCAAGCCGCAGCCCCGCTAACGGGTGGGTGCACGCACGACGGGAGGAAGCCGGCCGGCTACTTGTCGAGATCAATCGCGCCCTTGCGCGGGGGCTTGCTGTGTTGTCGTTCACCACCAAGGTCAGGCCCGTTCGGCGGTCGGCCTCAGCCGGTAGGAAGACCCCCGGCCCCGAGCAGGGGTCGGGGGGTCTTCGTGCCTGCTGAGGCCGGCGCGCCTGGCTGAGAGCTTGGGGGCCCGGTCAGGCCATGGACGCTGCTGCGTCAGGAGCCCTAGACGTTCGTGTTGACGTCCGCGATCGCCACACCGGTGGGGCGGTCGAAGCCGGGGACGGTGACGGTGACGGTGTTGTTGCGGGTGTCGATCACCGAAATGTTGTTGGAGTGGGCGTTGGTGACGCACAGGTGGGTGCTGTCCGGGGTGCTCGCCACTCCGACGGGGGTGTCGCCGACGTGGATGGTGTCGATGACGGTGTTGGTGCTGGTGTTGATCGCCGAGACCGTGTCGGAGCCGGAGTTGGTGACGTAGACGCGCGTGCCGTTCGGGAGGACCACCACGCCCTTGGGCTTGTCGCCGACGTGGATGGTGCGGGTGACCTTGTTGGTGCTGGTGTTGATGACCGAGACGCTGTCGGAGCCGGAGTTGGTGACGTAGACGCGCTTGCTGTCCGGACTGACCGCCACGCCCTCGGGCTTGTCGCCGACGCGGACGGTGTCAGTGACGCGGTCGGTACTGGTCTTGATCACCGAGACCTTGTCGGAGCCGCTGTCGGCAACGTAGACGTGCTTGCCGTTCGGGCTGACCGCCACACCATGGGGGGCCTTACGGACGGCAATGGTGTCGATGACCTTGTTGGTGCTGGTGTTGATCACCGAGACGTTGTCGGAACCGGCATTGGTGACGTAGACGCGCTTGCCGTTCGGGCTGACCGCCACACCGTAAGGGGCCTTGCGGACGGGGATGGTGGCGATCACGCAGTCGTTCGCGGTGTCGATCACCGAGACGTTGTTGGAGAGATGGTTGGTGACGTAGACGCGCTTGCCGTTCGGGCTGACCGCAACGCCGAGGGGGCCATCGCCGACGTGAATGGTGTCGATGACGGCGAGGGTCGCGATGTCGCCCACCGACACGGTGTCTGCGTCGTAGTTCGCGATGTAGGCGAATTCTCTGGTCTGGGCAGCGGCGGGCGTGGCCACCGTGAGCGGGACAACCATGCCGGCCGCCACAGCCAGCCCCGTAGCCCATGCCCGTACCGTCACCCACCACGAGCCCCCACCGCCACGGCGTCGCGTCTTGCGCCCCTGCTCGGGCGCACCCGAGATAGCGATACCTGACATCAAGACCTCCTGCAGTGCACGACACCGTATGGCGCTTTTCGTGCTCCGAAATGAAGGCGGCGACCGATGCCCTGGACAGAACGTCCAAGATCGCCGCGGCGCTGATGATCGCCGCAGCCGACGCTAGGTGCCGTGACCGGCCCGCGCCCGCCCAAGACCCAGGGGTCAGAGCTGTAAGGATGATCGGATACGCCATACGGCTTGGGGGTTCCGTCGCTCGGCAAGGACAACGCCCCATGCCCTCAGTCGTCGCCTCGATTACGGATGACACACTCCTCCCTCGCCGATCACGGCCACGCATGACGCTCAGCGTGCTTCGACCACACCGTCGAGCAGACCCGTGACCCTCACGCCTGAAGACCCGTGGCCCGCACGCCTGAAGGACGTGACAAAGTGCGGACGTGGGCTGCCCGGACGCCGGGCGAGCCGGGGCGGTGACAGCGCCTGCGACTGGCTACGCGCGGTGCGCCCGGGGCCCGTCCTCGGCCTCCCGCACTGCACGTTCGTCACGCAGGATGTCTCTCGCCCGGAGAAAGCCGTCCTGCGCCAGCCCGAGCTGGTGGGCTATGAACCGCGCCGTGGAGGCGTCGACATTTCGAGCGCTCGCAAGGACGATGGCGAACGGGGCGCTCGCAGGTGCGCCGCTGTCACGCCGCCCCAGGAAGCCGCCGCTGGCCGGCAGAGGCGGCACGATGACTGCCGGGGAATGGGGAAGTGCGTCGATCGGGCGTATCCATGGTGCGCACTCCTCCAGGGGGATCCGGCGTAATGAGTGAGCCGACGCTATGAGGCGCGTCTTTACCGCTTCAACGCACGTTGCTCAGTTCGCAACAGCGTCGACGGCACAACACCGCCACGCGGCGCCCGCCAAAGGGACGTTCTGCCGCCAGCGCCGTGTGCCGGCGTACCGCACGGCAGGGAAAGCGGGCGCGTCGCCGGGCCTGCGGTGGCCGTATGCCGGCACTCCGCGGTCGTCTGGACCGCGGAGTGCCGGCGCAGCAGCAGGCTCTGCAGCCTGGACGAGCCTCTTCTGCGCGCCTGGGCAGCACCGCTGCTCCCTCGGGCCTGCAAGCCGCCCTCGACGCCCGCAGACCTCCCCTCGCCGCGCGGCTGCGCCGCATGTGTCGGATGCTTGAGGAGTCAGTGCCGGAGCTCCGTGACAGCACGTGCGCGTGAAAGTGGTGGTCGCATGTCTGTAATGGCGGCGCGCATACGGGTGGTCGTCGCGGATGATCACCCCATCTACCGGGAGGGAATCGCTCGAGGTCTCGCCTTGAGCGGCCAGATCGAGGTCGTTGCCGAAGCAGCCACGGGGCGTGAGGCACTGGAGGCGATACGGGAGCACAAACCCGCTGTGGCCGTGGTCGACTACCGGCTGCCCGATCTGGACGGCATCGCCGTCGTCCACGCGGTCCATCGGGACGAGCTGCCCACCCGGGTGATCATCCTGTCCGCGACGACGGACAGCTCTGTCGTCTTCCGCGCCATCCAGGAGGGCGCCTCCGGCTATCTGGCCAAGGAGTCCCGCCGCGCCGAGATCGTCGATGCTGTGACGAGGGTGGCCAAGGGCCATACCGTCGTTCCCCCCGACCTGACCAGCGACCTGGCCGCCGAGATCCGCATGCGGGCGGCACACGACACACCGGTGCTCACCGAACGTGAGCGGCAAGTACTAGATGCGTTCGCTCGGGGCCTGAGCATTCCGGCGACGGCCAAAGAGCTCGTGCTGGGTGCCAGCACGGTGAAAACCCACGCGCAAAGACTCTACGAAAAGCTTGAGGTCTCCGACCGGGCCGCTGCCGTGGCCGAGGCGATGCGCCGCGGCCTTCTGGAATGATTCCTGCACGCTCGTCATGACGGGGCTTGATCGTGCGAGTGCGGCCCGCCGGCTTCGATTTCGCCGGGGGCCAGGCTCGGCACTGGGGGTCGGGCCGAGGGATTCGGCCGTGGCCCAGGCGACCCGGTGGCAGGTTTCGGCCGCGGCCCACGCGGCACGGTGGGCGGCCGCAGCCCACGCGGCACGATGGTTTCGCATGTACGCACAAGCACCGAGCAGGTGGCGAATCCGGGTCGTGGCCGCCGACAGGATGGCCGGCGCGGAGAACGGCGCACGATTCACGACCTCTGAGAAGGTCACCGACGTCCCGAAACAGGGCTACGAGCGCGGGCTCGGCAGCCGCGAGATCCAGATGATCGCGATCGGCGGTGGGATGGGGCGTCGGTCTGTTCCTCAATGTCGGTGCCGAACATCGAGGAAGCCGGTCCCAGCCTCGTCCTGATGTACGCCCTTGCCGGCGTGATCGTCTTCAAGGTGCTCGGAGTCAGGACGAGGCGGTGGCCCGGGCGTTGTAGTGCCGTGGGCTCGGTGGAGTCGGTTCCGCCCCGCGCCCTCGCAACTCTGCGCAGAAAACGATGAGTGGCGGTCCCGGTGCGGCAGCAGAGGAAAGGGCTCGTGCGAAGGAGTCTGTCTGCCTCGGTCGAACGGTTACTCACCACCGAGCCGGCACGGGTCGTTCCACGCCCGCAGCGAGCGAGAGTGAAGAAGGCGCCCGCTCAGGGCTCACGCCGCCGCGGTCGAAGAGCATGGGTGCCCGTTGCGGGTGCCCGATGCAGCGTGATGACGGTGCCGCCGGATCCGTCCTCCTGCACGGTGCAGGCCAACTCCGTACAGCCCGGCCCCTCGACGACCGCGCCGGTCCCATCGGCCTGCGGCGGTCCGACGATCATGGTGAAACTGACGGAACCGTCCGCCAGCCGGTACCCGATCGAGACTGCGGCGGATTCCCACGGGAAGTGGATGGCAGTGATCTGGAAGAGGTCCGATTCCCCGTCATGCAGGACATGCCCGTCGTCAGGAGCTTCGACGGCCCCTCCGGAAACAGCCTTGGACGTCAGCACCAGCGGGTGCCCGATACGGTTGTTGACGGTGACACGGTATTCGTCGCACCGGGGGCGCGACATGCTCACACCAGCGACCGTGTCCCTGAGCCGTTCGACGAAACGCTTGTCCATGTACCAAGGCTCACGCGCAGGTTGCCGCACAAGAACAGCCGATCGCCCTAACCAGCGGGTGATGATGTGCCCCCCGATCAGCCAAGCCCACCGAGCCCCGCCCACCTGGCAGCTCTCCGCATCGGCTGGGCCCACTGCTCCGTGCTCAGGCAGGAACCCGGCTCGCAGCCTGACGCGATCGCCAAGCACGGCATCCCGAGGGACAGGGTCTTCAGTGTGAAGATCAGCACCCGGATGCAGGTCCGCCCCGCGTTCGAGGAGGTGCTGAACTCTGCGCGGGAGATCAAGGCATACGCGCCGCAGCGCCGGGTCATATTCACCGTGTACGACATGAAGCGGCTCGGCCCTGACGCCGCCGAACTCACCGCCCACGACACCGTCCTGGAGATGTTCGCGGGACTCCTGCCCCGGCATCTACGCCGCACCGACCCCGGCAGGCTGCTGTTTCCGTTCTTCGCCGTCACGGCGGAACCTTCGTCACTGTCGGATGCGCACCGATCCGCCGGCGAAACCACGACGTCATCCCGGATAGGGGGCTGGCTCAGGCCGAACGCGCTCCATGGGGCAGCAAGACAGCGGCGCCCAGCAGTGTGACGCCGAGAATACTGCTCGCCAGTACGAATCCTCCTTGGGTGGCCGAGGCCGTGACGACGCCCTCCACATCGGAGGCATCGGGGTTGAGCGCCAGCACCACCGCTCCTGCCGCCGCTAGCCCGAATACCCCGCCCAGTTGGCGCAGCATTTGCCGCAACACCGATGCGTCGGCCGTCTTGTCCCGGGGAACCGCACTCATCAGTTCTGCGCTCAGGGCGGGAATCGGCATGCCCAGCCCCAGACCGGCCAGAGCCATGCCGGGGACCTGCCACGGATATGTGTACATCGGGAGGGCGGCCGTCCATGCCGCTGCGCCGAGTGTGGCGGCGGTCAGACCGGTCAGTGTGGGCACCCGGGCCGAGTGGAAAAAGTCCCTCATGTATCCGGACGCGAATGTGCCGGCGGTGAGGGTGACGACCAGGGGAAGCAAGCAGATACCGGAGGTGAGGAGCGAGAGGTGCAGCGCTTGCCGTAGGAACACAGCACCATGCACCAGTACGATCATCTGCGCTGCCTGCACCATGAAGGTCACCGCCACTGCCACGGCGTAGGGACGGATGGAGAGCAGCCGCAGATCGACAACGGGCAGCCGGGAACGCAAAGTCAGTCGCACTGCGAACGTCAACGCCACCAGCCCTGTCGCCAGCGCCCCGAGCGGCCTGAGATCCGCAAACCCCCAAAGGCCCCACCCGTACAGCGCCAAGACCAGCATGCCCAAGGCGAAAGCCATCACAAGGCTGTCGAGCACAGGGAAATGCCCTCCTGCCGCTTCGTTCGTGAGCCGTGCCTTGGCAACCATCAACAAGATCAAGGCATCGACTGGAGCATTGACGAGGAAGACCGAACGCCACCCGAACGACTGGGTGAGGACCGCCCCGACGAGGGGGCCGACTACAAAGAAGACCTGTGCGAGACCTGCGTAGATCGCCAAAGCCCTCCCACGTTCCCGCTCCGTGTACAGGTCCGTGATCACAGTGGTGGCCACTGGCAGCATCAGTGCCGCGCCCGCGCCCTGTACAAAACGCATCGTGAGGATGAACGGCTCGGCGCCGTCGCCGCTCGGGGCCAGCCCGCAGCTCACCGAGGCGACGGCGAAGATCACCACCCCGTACTGGAAGGTACGCAGGATGCCGATTTTGCGGGCCAGCGCTCCGCCGACGGGGGTGAGAGAGGCCAGGGACAAGGCATAGACCAGCACCACGCTGTGCATGACGAACGTGGTCAGACGCAGGTCCTGCGCCATCGAAGTCAGAGCGATCGCGACGACCGTCTGGTCGAGCATGACCATCCCGCCGGCCCCGCCCATGGCGGCGAGAACGAACCGCCTTCGGGGAGGAAGCTGGCCTTGAGCAGACGACGCATTGGCATACGACACGCTCGTCCAACGATCGAGGCTCCCAAACGAAACGTACCCCGGGTCCTCAAACCTGCTGGTCAGACGTGACACCGTCGCCCGAGGCCCGCCAAGTGATCCAGAGGGGAGTGGTCTTCCGGCAAGTGCCAGAGGGCGGCTGGTTGTCCAAGGTGCTGACTCCATACGCGGGTCGGCCTGCCCGTCAGCCGTACAAGGAGTGGATGACGATCTTGAGCGATCCGCGCCTAGGGCGCGTATCGAGTCGTGATCAATCTGTGGGATTCGCCCCTCTCGGTGGGGCTGGACTGGGTCCTGTGACAGTGACCTTGACCGATTGCCACTGAAGTTGGACCGCCTGGAGGCGTTTACCAGCGGACCGCCGAGATCAGTCCGCCGGGCCGCTCCTCGCGCTGCGGCGGGGTGCTGATCGGGCGACCGTAGGCCGCAGCGCGCTCGCGCAGGGTGTGGCTGTCGGCCTCCCAGCCGTGCCCGGCCAGCCAGCCCACCGGGTCGTCGGGCATCTCCGAGACCCACATGGACGCCGCCGATCCCGGCACGGCGTCCGCGCCAAAGCGCTCGATCACGCCGCGCGAGCCCAATGTCAGCCCCATCCAACTGCCTGCCGCCGACTGCGCGCTGATCCGGGCCAGCAGCAGCTCCACCGCGTCCTCGGGCAGATAGATCAGCAGTCCTTCGGCGATCCACGCGGTCGGCACCGCCGGGTCGTGCCCTGCGGCGGCCAGCGCGCCCGGCCAGTCCTCACGCAGATCCACCGCGACGGTGATCCGCTCGCAGCGTGCGACGGCCCGCTCCTGGCGCAACACCGAAGCCTTGAAGTCCAGTGGCGCGGCAGTGTCGACCTCGAACAGCCGGGTGCCCTCGGGCCAGTCCATCCGGAAGGCCCGGCTGTCCATGCCGGCCCCGAGCAGCACGACCTGCCGGACCCCGGACGCGGAGGCCTGCTGCAACAGGTCGTCGAGGAACTTCGTCCTGATGACGATGGAGAACGACACGGCCAGTCGACGGCGGCGCGCGGCCTCGTCATCGGGCAGCGGCGGCGAGGAGGGCCATAGGCCACCGGCGCTGGCGAAGGCCTGTGCCAGTGGGTCGCGGAACAGCGCGTTCTCCCGTTCGGTCTCCAGCGCCCGCACCCTGGCCACCCCGACCGCTGTGGCCCACACTCCCGACGGCTGCACCCGCTCCTGCTCAGCAGTCACGGCGTCAGCCTAGATGATCGATTCCAAGGGGGCTGATAAGTACCGGTGGTCAAAGTTCAGTGGCAATCGAACGAGATTCGCTATCACAGGACAGACTGGTAGATCGACTTGTATGACGAGGGCGCAACTGAGTGACAGCGAATGGGAGTTCGTTGAGCCGTACTTGCCGATCGGCCAGTACGGGACGTACCCCGAGCAGCTGCGGCCGCAGTTCGAGGGTGTGATCTGGAGGTTCAGGGTCGGCGGGCAGTGGCGTGAGATGCCGCGGGAGTTCGGTGCCTGGTCGACCGTTTCGAACCGCTTCCGGCAGTGGCGTGACGCGGGTGTCTTCGAGGCTCTACTGGAGGGCCTGGTCGCGGAAGCCGCGAAGCGGGGCGAGGTGGACTTGTCCTTGGTCAGCGTCGACTCCACCACCGCGCGCGCTCACCACGACGCTGCCGTGATGCACCTGGGCCAGGACGTGTTCGCCGCTCTGGAGGAGGCCGCCGCTGAGGAGAAAAAGAACAGGTCAAAGGGGGCGACCCTGAAGGACAGAACGGACTGGACGCCGAAGTGGATCCCGAGCGGGAAGAGCGGCGGCGTATCCGGCACCGGCAAAAACTCCGGCTGAAGGCGGCCCTCCTCGGACGCTCGCGGGGCGGGCAGACCAGCAAGGTCCACCTCGCCGCCGACCGCAAGTGCCGCCCGCTGGCGTTCGTCCTGACCGCTGGGCAGGCAGCCGACAGCCCGCAGTTCGTCCCGGTACTGAAGAAGATCCGGGTCCGGGGCCCTGCCGGCCGCCCCCGCACCCGCCCGGATGCAGTCGCCGGGGACAAGGCCTACTCATCCCGCGGCAACCGCGCCCACCTGCGCAAACGCCACATCAAGGCAGTCATCCCGGAGAAGAAGGACCAGGCCGCCAACCGGAAGAAGAAGGGAAGCAAGGGCGGCCGACCCATCAGTCACGACACCGGCCTCTACAAGGAGAGGAACACCGTCGAGCGCCTGATCAACAAACTCAAGGACTGGCGAGGCATCGCCACCCGGTACGACAAGACTCCGGACAGCTATCTCGCCCGCCTCCAACTGCGCGCCTCGATGATCTGGATCAAAGACCTCACCAGGGCCACTCCTTGATCACGACTCAATACGCACCCTAGTCACTCCAGACGCTGGCCCTCGCAGCAGGTGGGGCTGTTGATGCTGTTGGTGCTGTAGGAGAGGCCCTGTTCCGGGGCTTCGCAGGCGATCTCCTCAGCCTTCGTGTACACGTCGTATCCGATGAAGATGCTACGCACGGCCATGACATGTGCCCTTCCTGTGGGACCAGCAGGTGGTCTCGCCGAGTGGAGAGCGCGCTGCTGTGCCGGCTGGTCCTCTCCATTGCACCTTCTGCCCTGGCCAGGCGATGACCTCCGAGCGGAGGATCTGACGGTGGATGCTGCTCGTCCGCCGGGCAATCAACCGCGCCATCTCTTGGAGACGTCGGCTCCGCAGACGTCGGCAAGGTGGCTTGCTGGCGCGGACCGAGGTCTGAGGAAGGGCGGCGTCGGATGGGAACGGTGATATGCGGTCCCCTCCGGGGTAGGCCAGGTCGGCCAGGGTTGGAGTGTTCAGCCGGGCGCAAGGTCGGCCTGGCGCTGTGGGCGGGTGAGCCCAAGCGCCTTCTCTGACCACCCTGAAAGGGCTCACTGGGTAGTGGCGACGCCGTCGTCGAATCTCGCTCAAAGTCTCAGGATCCGCTCCTCAAAGAGATTCCGCCGCCTCACCTGATAGATGTCACGCGGCAGCCCCCGGAATGCAGCTTGTGAACAGTCGCCGGTGTGACGACAGTTGGGAGTGGCTATGCCGGCAAGGTTCGACGGGCTCGCAAGGGGGAGGCAGACTGCAGCGCATGCATCTGGGCTGGATCTGCACCGGCGTGCCCTCGAGGCCGGACCAGTCACACACATGGCCAAGCGGCAGTCGATGGTATCGAGGCTGATGCGCGACTGTCGTTGCCCGACTGGAAGAGGGCGACTGTGAAAGTCTCTTACACGGTGTCTTTCCCTCTGGCATTCGCCTGCCTTTATGCCATTCTCATCCGGAACCTCAGGCGGCTGCGGTCTGTCGGGTGACTAATGACGCAGACGTAGCCCGCCGCTTATGCCCTGAGACCGGGAGGCAGTTGATGCAGGCAATACGGTCCTGGATGCGGGCCAGACACGTGTCATCGGTCGACAAAGTAGTCCCCGGCATGGTGGCCAACTGCTCGCCGACGGTGCGGGAGTACACCAAGACGTGGACCCATAGGGCCGGCACCACGGACGTTGCGGGGGTCTCTTTCAGCGAGGAGGGCGGGACCATCGTCAAGTCCACACTCCCGACGGCGTATCAGAATGCCTGGATGACCAGCCTTTCGGTCAACCGCGCCATCACGTTCCGCCTCCGGCCCGGTCAGGCCGCGATGGTCCTGGACAATCAGGTGATGCAGCTGGTGGAGGGCACGTGGCAGACCCACTACGACGACCAGCACTGGGGTCACTACTTCTGGTCCGTCCACGACGGTGTCACCCACCCCGTGAAAGAAGGCACGGACGGCATGTACAGCTCGATCGACTACAGGACGCACTGGATGAATGACGTCGAGATGAGTGCCTGCTTGCGAGGGGCGAACGCCGACCTCCCCGGTGTCCCCGTGGTCTGATCCGCATCTCTCGCCCGCTCTGGACCCCGTGTGGCGTCAACACCCCTGCCGACCGGCCGAAAAGGGGGCAGCCGGGCAGGAGGATTGTCCTGGCGGTCTGCGGCGAACGGCGGTCGTCCGACGCATCGGAGTACGTGTCGGTGGCCGGGCCCCGTACCCGGTCAGATCTGTGATCGACCAGCTGTCCCACACCAGGTGGGGGAGGGAGCTGTCTGCCGGTCAGCCACTTGGGGATCACCGCCTGTCTCCCCTGATCGGATCACCCAAGGGAAGGGTCTGATCGCTCTACGCTCAGGGGCGACGAGGTGGACTGGACCGGCACCGAAGGACGGACCCTCACCGCGGTCGTCTGCGCGGTAAGCGTGGACGTGCAGGTCATGTCTTTACGTCGTAGATCTCCTGTCGCGCAGTGACCGGGCCCTTTCATCCACGACACCACGTGTCGTGGACAGGGCAGTGGCCTGCCCACTCCGCTGAGTAGGCGAGACGACAACCGAGCCGTGCGCAGTCGGACGATCCCCGATGACGGCGTACTCGCCATGACCAAGGTGACGGACCGGAAAGCGAGGTGTGATGACTGTAGAGATGACCTCGGGGTTGCGCCGGGACCTGGATTTGTTGGATGCCTTGAGCAGCCAGGAAGCGATCGCGGCGTCTGGCTTGGGTGTCAACCGGATCGCGGAACTGTGTCAGCGGCAGAAGAGTCAGGTGTCGCGTGCACTGGCCAGCATGCTCCAGGCGGGGCTGGTCGAGCGCGACCCCGAAACACTCGCCTACCGGTGCGGCTGGCGTCTGTTCGACCTGGCGGCCGCCACCAGGGAAAGCCATCTGGTGCATTCCGCCCGGCCCTCCATGGAGCGTTTGGCCGGCTCAGTGGGACGGCCCGCGTATCTGTGTGCGCTGCGAGGCTACAACGTCGCAGTTTTGTCGGCGGAGCCGATCGCGCACCGCAGCCGCAACGCGAGCAAGGAGGGCGTGATGGTACCGGCCCTGCACACTTCCGCCGGGCGGGTGCTGATGAGTGAGCGAGAAGACATCACGGTGCGCACTGCATTCGCCCATACTCCCGCCATGGATGGCATGCCCAGTGTCGATGCGCTGCTGGAGGTACTGCGACGGATCCGCGGGGCCGGATACGCGCATCTCGACGGTGAGTTCCACAAGGGGCTGGCCGGCCTGGCCGCGCCAGTGCGGGATTTCACGGCCGGTGTGGTGGCGGCGGTCACCGTCCCTGTCTCTGCGGACCGGAACTCTTCCGCGTCCAACGCGGTGCTCAAGGAAACCCTGCGCTGTGCTGCGGAGCTCTCCTACGCGCTTGGCCACTCGGAGCCCTCCCGTGTGGCCAAGCCCCCGATGCTGGTAGGGCCACGCCGATGCCCCACACCGGGTTGCAGGGATGCCCTGTGCAGTTGAGGGCCGCCGCCATGCCCAACGCCTCGTTGGTTGGTCGACATGCGTGGTGGTCGGATTCCCGCGCGGCGCTCGGAGCCGCCTTCGATAGACCCCACTATCCCTGTTGCTCCTCCGGGGATAGCGGGCTCGACGCGCACCGTCAATCGGCCGAGACGGGGTGGCGGTGTTGGCCCCCGTCTTCACCTGGACGGGGGACAGTCCGGCGCCTGCGCGCAGTTGAACTCCTGAGGGCAGTGGGAGAGGTGGTGCCGGGCCTGACATCGTGCCTCGCTCAACTTCCCTTTGCAATCACCGCACTCGCCTCACCCAGGGCGAACCGAGCCGCAGCCTGGACCCGTAACCCCTCGCGGAACTCATGCCACTCGTCGGACAACCGCCCCCCTGCGAATTCCTCATGCCCCGGTGATACCCCGACAGGTGACCGGACGTCAGCTTCTACGACACCACGAGTCAATCTCGTTAATTGTTGGAACAGAACAATCTCTCGCCTTCGAATCGGTCAACTCCTGCCCTGATTTCCCTTCTGAGCGCTGGCATGATCCCCATGAGGGCAAGTCAGGAGCTATGTAGCATGTACACAATTCAAGGAGGCTCGTGTGACCCGTAACGGTCGTGTGCTGGTGACGGGCGTCGGTGCGATGACGCCACTGGGAGCCGATGCGCCGTCGTCGTGGTCGGGGCTGCTGGACGGTAAGTCGGGGGTGCGTTTCCTGGAGGAGGAGTGGGCCGCGGACCTGCCCGTGCACGTCGCGGCCGGGCTCACGGTGGACCCCGCCTCTCTGCTTCCGAGGGCCGAGGCCAGGAAGCTGGACCGCGGTGAGCAGGTCGCCATCCTCAGTGCGCGCGAAGCTTGGCAGGACGCCGGTGCTCCGCAGGTCGAGCCGGAACGATTCGCCGTCGTCATTGGTACGGGGACCGGTGGTGTCCTCAGCACGCTGGGGCAGGACGACGTCTTCGAACGCGCCGGGATTCGCCGGTTGTCGCCCTTCGCGGTCCCCATGCTGATGCCGAACGGGCCGGCTGCTTGGGTGAGCATGGACCTGGGCGCGAAGGCGGGCGCCAGGACTCCGGTGAGTGCCTGTGCGTCCGGGGCGGAGGCCCTCGCCCTGGGGCAGGATCTGATCCGCAGCGGGCGGGCGGACGTGGTCGTCGCAGGTGGGGTCGAGGCATGCCTGCACCCCTTCACCATCGCGGCATTCGCCCAGATGAAGGCCCTGTCGACGCAGTCCGTGGACCCAGAGACCGTGTCCCGCCCGTTCGACGTCAAGCGGTCCGGGTTCGTTATGGGTGAGGGCGGGGGGATGATGGTGCTCGAACGCGACGAGTTCGCCCGGGCCCGTGGAGCGGGTGCCTACGGGACGTTGGCCGGCAGTGCCGTGAGTTCGAGCGCGAACCACATCACGGCCTCCGACGCGGAAGGCCAGGCCTTCGCCATGGAACTGGCGCTGCGCGACGCCGGCCTGGCTCCGGCGGACATTGGGGTCGTGCACGCCCACGCCACCTCGACGGAGTCCGGTGACCTGGCGGAGGCCGAGGCGATCGCCCGGGTGATCGGCAGCCACGCTGCGGTGACGGCGACGAAGTCGATGACAGGTCACATGATCGGCGCGTCCGGAACGGTTGGCGCTATGGCCGCGCTGTTCGCGCTCAAGGACGGCACGGTGCCGGCCACGCGCAATCTTGACGAACTCGACCCGCGCGTGGAATTGGACGTGGTCCGCGGTGAGCGGCGCACCGGTCAGTGGTCTGCTGCGCTGGCCAACTCGTTCGGGTTCGGCGGACACAACGTCAGTCTCGTCTTCACCAAGTGACGGCGAGACCTTGACCGCCACGCCGGGCGGCATGGGCCCCTCAGGCTCGGTCGCCGCCCACTCGTGACGTCGTGCGGTTGCTCAGACCGGTCTGACCATCAGGCCGGTCAGGACGTCACGAGTTCAACCTCAGTAATCCAACGACCGTAACGACTCGTCGAGCGACTGTCGCAGGAGCCACGCGTCGGGCGCGACGGTGGTCACCAGGATGGCTGAAGCGGTGAGCGGGACGAGGACGGAGCTGTCCCTCACTGCGCGGGCGATGATGGTCTTTTCGGCGAATTCCGGCCGTACGACGACCAGTTGGCCCACCGACCGGTGTCCGGCGAGCACGGCCGGACCGTCCCAGCCGCCCGGTGCCCCGGGACCGCAGGACAGCTCCTGGTCCAGCACGGTGCGGCCCGCCACACGTACGGTGAGCCGGCTGGTGAGCCGCCCGGGTTCCTCCCCGGCCCTCCCGAGCACCTGCTCCTCGCGCAGCACGAGCCGTGCTCCGGCGCCGAGTTCGGCGCGGGTGGTGACGTGCAGGTCGCTGCCGCCGGCCGAGATCAGCTGCTCGGGCAGCCAGTGCAGCTCGGCATCGTCGGCCACGGCGAGCCGTACGTCGTACCGCGCCTCGCTCTTGGTCTGTCCGGGCAGCGCGATGGTGGCGGCGGCCGACCCGACGTGCAGCCGGGCGCCCTCCTCCACCCGTACCTCCACGGAGAACCGGTCACCGCCGAGCGGGCCGCTCATCGCTCCGACGAGCATCACCCGTGCCTCGGAGCCGCTCGCGCGGGTGCGCCGCAGGGCGAGCGGACCGTCGCCGGCCAGCACGGGCAGTGCCGTACCGCCACGTCCGTCGGCGCGGGCGACGATCCGCGCGTTCGCCCGGATGCCGGTCGCCGTCATGCCGTCCACGCGGCGAGCCGCCCGCGCACCCACGCGGCCACGTCCGCAACCCCGGTCTCGCCGCGCAACGACTGGAACACGACCGGCAGTTCGGCCCGCTGCGCCTTGGCGTCGGCGGCCATCCGGGCGAGGTCGGAGCCCACGTACGGCGCGAGGTCGGTCTTGTTGACGACGAGCAGGTCGGCGGTGGTGACGCCGGGTCCGCCCTTGCGCGGGATGTCGTCGCCGCCGGCGACGTCGATCACGAAGACCTGCGCGTCGACGAGTCCCTTGGAGAAGGTGGCGGTGAGGTTGTCCCCGCCGGACTCGACGAGGATCAGGTCCAGCGGTCCGACCGCGTCCTCCAGGTCCTCCACCGCTTCGAGGTTGGCGGAGATGTCGTCGCGGATCGCGGTGTGCGGGCAGGCCCCGGTCTCCACGGCCGTGATCCGCTCGGGCGGCAGCACGGCCTCCCGCAGCAGGAACTCGGCGTCTTCACGCGTGTAGATGTCGTTGGTGACGACGGCCAGCGACAACTCCTCGCGCAGCATCCGGCACAGCGCGGCGACGGTCGCGGTCTTACCGGACCCGACGGGGCCGCCGAGGCCGATGCGCAGAGCGCGGCGCGAGCCGTCGGGACGGGAGGTGCCGGTGTCGCCACTGACGGCCGAGACGCCGCGGTGGGTATGGTCGAGATGCATGGCATTAGCTCCATTTATCGTCCGATAACGGAGATATTCAGGATGCGAACAATCGTACGCTCCAGGAGGCATGCCACTCCGCGCTGATCTCCAGCAGGGGAGCGGACGCCGCGGGCAGCGCGTCGACTCCTTCGGCGCATACTCTCCAGGCCGCCTCGACCGCCGTCTGCGCGACGCGGTCCAGCTCGGGCGCCAGCCGAGCCAGTACACCGGTCGCGTCGAAGGGGTCGAGGCCGAGCAACCGCACGGTCGCCGTTGCCGGCCCGCTCACGCTCTCGTACACCGCGCAGTACGCCGCGTCCTCGGGCTCCAGCCCGGCCGCCCGGGCGACGACGCCGAGGACGACCGGCTGGTGTGCCCCTTTGGTGAACTCCCTTGCCAGCGCGTCGAGTTCGACCGACGGCCAGGTGGCCCGGGCGGCCCGCATCAGCTGCCGCCCGAGTCTGCGCGCGGTGGCCCGCAGGGCAGGCGACGGCGTACGGGTGTCCGCGGCCGCGTCCAGCTCCGCGGGTTCGGCTCCGAGTGCGGCGGCCGCGGCCAGCGAGGCCGACACGAGCCCGGTCGTGTGCAACCGGCCCCGGCAGAAGTCCTCCAGGCTGGCCGCCCCGGTGATCCGGCCGGCCTTCACGGCTGCCTCGGCCCCGCCGGAGTGGGCGTGTCCTCCGGCGGGAAAGCGGCCGTCGGCCAGGACGAGCAGTGCTGCCCTGGACATCAGAAGAGGAAGTAG